>SLHN01000290.1 GCA_007136145.1 Thioalkalivibrio sp. | reverse complement strand
ACGACTCCGAAGTCGTGGGTGATCAGCAACACCGACATCCCGTTCTTTTCCCGGAGGCGGTCGATCAGCTTCAGGATCTCGGCCTGGATGGTCACGTCCAGCGCCGTGGTGGGCTCGTCCGCGATCAGCAGGTCGGGTTCCGCGACCAGCGCCATCGCGATCATCACCCGCTGGCGCTGTCCACCCGAAAGCTTGTGCGGAAACTCCTGCATCCGCTGCTCGGGGTTCGGCAGTTGCACCTCGCCGAGGATTTCCAGAGCGCGCCGCCGTGCCCCCTCGGCATCGAGTTCCGGCCGGTGCAGTTGCAGGACCTCGAGGAGCTGCTGGCCCACTGTCAGGACCGGGTTCAGCGAGGTCATCGGTTCCTGGAAGATCATCCCGATCCGGTCGCCGCGAATATCTTCCATCGCCCGCTCGTCGAGCGCGAGCAGGTTCTGCCGGCCGTCGCGCCCCTGCAGCCAGACCTCGCCCGTCGCCGGCCGAAAGCCCCGATCCAGGATCCGCATGATCGCGAGTGCGGTCAATGACTTGCCGGAGCCAGATTCGCCGACCAGGCAGAACAACTCGCCGCGCTTGATCGAGAAACTGACTTCCCGCACCAGCGGCTCCGTGTCACGCGCGAGCTGGATGCTCAGGTTCTTGACCTCGAGCATCTCAGCGGGTCCCCTTTACCGGGAGCTTCGCCGGGCCGGACTGCACATGCGGGTCCACTGCATCGCGTAGTGCTTCGCCGATCAGGTTGTACGCGAACACCGTGAGGAAGATCGCGCCGCCGGGGAACGCCGCCATCCACCAGTTGAAGGTGGAGCTCTGCACTGCCTGGTTCAGCATCTGGCCCCAGGACGGGTCATCGACCAGACCCAGGCCGAGGAACGACAGCGTCGCTTCCGCGAGGATCGCCGAGGCGACGCCGAAGCTGGCCGCGACCAGGATCGGCGCGACGCCATTGGGCAGCATGTGCCGGAACAGGATCGACGGCAATGACAGGCCGCTGGCGATCGCGCCCTGCACGAAATCCTGCTGGCGTAGCCGCAGGAACTCGGCGCGCACGTAGCGCGCGTAACCGGACCAGCTGGTCAGCCCGATGATCAGCATCATCAGGTACAGCGAACGGCCGAAAAAGGCGACGAAGGTCAGCAGCAGGAACAGCGTCGGGATGGCTTCGAAGATCTCGACCAGGCGCATGCCAATGATGTCGACGATCCCGGAGAAATACCCCATCAGCCCGCCGAGGACCACGCCGATCGCCAGCGCAATTCCGGTGGCGATGAACCCGATCGACAGGGCGATGCGCGTTGCATGAACCATGCGGGACAACACGTCGGCGCCGTTCTCGTCGGTCCCGAACCAGTGCAGGCGCTCGTCGCTGGCGCGCGGCGACTCGAGCCCGGTATCGGCGTAGTCACGCAGATAGTCCTTGGCCGAATAGGGAATCGGCGCCCGGATCACCCTCTGATACTCTCCCGCCGCTTCGGCCTCGCGATACTGTTCGTACACGACCAGCGCCGGCGGGGATACCAGCGCCCAGGAAAGCGCGCCCACCACCGCCGCGCCGCCGAGCCAGGCGAGCATGCGCAACAGCCGGCGCCCGGGGAGCAGGACCAGCAGCAGGGTGAGAAAGAAGATTCCCAGCAGCGTGGTATCCGCCGGACCCAGATGGATCAGCATCGGGCTGTGCCAGCCATTCGCATCCTGCACCAGCAGCGGGTGCGAGTTCGCCAGCAGCGGGGCGAATACCGCGAGCAGTGTCAGCAGGCCGATCCAGGCGATTCCCAGACGGGCTCCCCAGCGCAGCAGTACCTCGGAGGCGATGCGCTGACTCCAGGATTGACCCCGTACCGCCTCAGTCATAGTTCACCCGGGGATCGACGATCGCGTAGGCCAGATCCGCCAGCAGATATCCGACCAGTGTCAGCAGGCCGCTGATCAGCGTGATCGACAGTACCAGTTCACGGTCGCGCGTCTGCACCGCCTCGACTGCGAGCTTGCCCATGCCCTCGATGCTGAAGATCGCCTCGACGATCACCGAGCCAGCCAGCAACGATGGCAGCAGCGTGGCCGAGACCGTGATCAGCGGCAGCAGGCTGTTGCGGAACACATGCCTCCAGAGCACGTCATGTTCGTTCACGCCTTTCGCGCGGGCGGTACGGGCATAGTCCGAGGTCAGGTTCTCGAGTACCGCCGAGCGCGACAGCTTGGCCAGGAACGCGAGCCCGCCATAGGAAAGACAGATTACCGGCAGGATCAGGTGCCAGATGCGGTCGAGCAGGAAACCGGGAATCATCGGTGCTGGCATCAGCCAACCGGCAACGGCGACACCGGACACGATGCCTGCGCTGCCGAACACGAACAGCCGCAGCGCCAGCCATTCGGAACGAGCCATCAGCGCTCCCAGCAGGGCTCCGATCACGCCACCGACCACCAGCGAGGTCGGCGAGGTCAGCGCGTCGAGATCGGCGATCATCGCATAGCCGGCGGCGGCGCCAAGAAACAAGCCCGCAACCACGCGCAGGGACTTTCCGGCACGCGCGGCGAACATCATGAACGCCGCGGCGGCCAGGAACGCCAGTGCCAGCAGCGCGAGCAACACCCACCAGACCTCCGCCTGCGGCAGGAACGGCATGTCCAGCGCCGCGCGCCGGCTCAAGCCTCCGGTCGGGAACCATTGCCAGAACTGGTCGGAGGCGAGAAAGCCGATCATCAGCACGCCGGCAAGCATGGTCGGCACCGACCACAGGCCGAGCAGCACAACGCCTGCCTGGGTGTCGAAGGCCTGGCCGCGCTGGGTCGCCGCGCGCACCCCCACCGCGATCGCGATCACGTAGATCAGAGGAATCGAGAGCACATTGAGGAGCAGCGTGATCGGCAGCCGCTCACCGATCAGGTCCATCACCGGCCGGCCATAGCGGAAGCTGATCCCGAGATCGGGGGCCTTCAGCATCGGCCAGCCGGTCAGGGCCCCGGTGTCGTCCTGGGCGAACCCCACCGGCGAGATGTTGTTCAGCCAGCGTGCATACTGCACCGGTGCCGGCTGGTCGAGCCCGTACAGACGGTTGTAGTAGTCTTCCAGCGCCTTCTTCGCCTGCGGTTCGAGGTTCTGTCCCTCGACCAGGCTGAGCGCGCTGATGCCGCCCGGCGCGGCGGCCATCACCACGAAAACGACGACCGTGATTCCGAGCAGCGTCGGCACCATCAGCAGCAGCCGCCGGAAGATGTAGGTCAGCATCGTGGTGCTGCGTCAGCGGCCATGCCGCTGGCTTTCCGCCGGCACGTAAATCTCGATCGGGATCGCTGAAAGGTTCAGCCCCAGTTGGGTCTGTTGCAGGTTGCGGATCCGCCGGTCGATGAAGGCGAGTGTCTGGCGCCGCATCAGGAAAGTGTAGGGCTGGTCCTCGTAGAGGATACGCTCGGCTTCGCGCCAGAGTGCCATCCGGACCTCTTCGTCCACTTCGGCGCGTGCCGCCTCGATCGCACGATCGAGTTCGGGATTTCGGTAGTTGATGAAGTTGTCGCCGCCGGCGACGGTCTGTGTGGAATGGAACATCTGGAAGATGTCGGTCTCCACACCGCTGGTCCAGGCCAGCGTGATCGCGTCGAAGTCCTTGCGGTTCAGCAGGTCGAGCATCACCGACCATTCGGTGGGGCGGGGGAGCAGTTGGATGCCGGCGCGGGCATAGATGTCACGCAGGAACAGCACCATGCGCCGGGTGTCTTCGTTGTCCTGGAAGAACACCAGGTCGAAGCTGAACGGCTCGCCGGCTTCATTGATCAGAATGCCGTCGCGGTTGCGTTCCCTGTAGCCGGCCTCGGCCAGCAGTTCCTGCGCACGCTGCACGTCGTAGGGAATCGGGGTGTGCTCCGGGTTGTGCTGCTGACTGCGTGGACTGAACGGGCTGACCGCCGGTTCGGCGTAGCCGAGCATCACTTCGTCGATGACCCGCTGAACATCAGTCAGGTGGCTCATTGCCAGGCGCACGCGGCGATCGGCGAAACGGGTCGGCTTGCCATTCCGCTCCTGATTCCAGGCCACATAGGCGTAGCCCGCGGTGGGGCTCATGTATTCAAAGGCGTCCGCGCGCTCGCGCAACGCCGCGTCGTCACGCAGGTTCGCGAATTCCCGGGGGCGTGCGCCGTAAACGTCGATCTCGCCGTTGCGGAAGGTGGTCAGCCGGGCGCTGTCGTTCTGGATCACGCGCCATACCAGCCGGTCGAAGGACGGATCCACCGGACCCCAGTAACGCGGATTGCGTTCCAGTTCGACGCGACCGGAATCCGGGGTCCAGGTCAGCGGATTCGCCAGCCGGTAGGGGCCGGACCCGAGCAGGATCCCGCGTGACTGGTTGAACGTTTCGGGCTCATCCAGATACCGGCTGTAGAAGTGCTCAGGCAGCACATCCAGGCCGCCAGCCAGTTGCAGGGCATTGAAGTAGGGTTCGGCAAAGGTGAAGACGACGGTAACGTCGTCGAGGGCCTCGACGCTCTCGAGCTTTTCCAGGTATGCACGGCTGCGCGGCGCGGCGATACGTTCATCCATCACGAACCGGAAAGTGAACGCGACGTCGTGAGCGGTCAGCGGCTCGCCGTCGGAGAAACGCAGGCCGGGCCACATGCTGAAGGTCAGCGTCATGCCGTCGTCGGAGAACTCCCAGGACCGCGCGAGCATGCCCTGCCATTCCAGCGTGTCCGGATTCCGCTGCAGCAACGATTCGAGCACGTAGCTCTGTACCTCGGACGCGTAGGCATCGCTGGAGACGAACGGCGTCAGCGTCGCCAGTCCGGTGGGGAACGCGCGCACCAGCCAGTCGCCCTGGGCATGGTCCGCTTGTTCGGTTGCCTGGCGGGCGCGCTCGAACGCCGCCGGAAACACTTCGGCTGGCCGATCGCCGTGCCCGAGCGCGAAATCGCCGGCGGCTAGTTCACCCTGAAGCCGTTGCAGCGTGGTCCGCAGGGTCCGGAGGTCCTGCGCCTGCTCGCGCATCAGGTTTTCCATGCCGGTGAGGCGATCCCACTGCCGGTCGACCTGCACCATGACCAGCAGGAGCAGGACGCCCAACACGATCAGGCTGACGATCCATCCGAGATGACGACTCACAGAATTCTCCGGTTTCACTCAATAATGCACAAAAGCCGCTGGTCGTGCCGGATCGGTGGTCGCACGGCGGTCACATGGGTATGATCGCACTCGGCCGCTGGCGTTCCCGTTCCGTGTGCAATCTTGAAGCGACAGGGGATCAGCCTGCAAGGGTGGACGGCGATCGTGGCCGGGTAGGAATACCGATAGCAACTCGAGGAGGACGCAATGGGGTTTTTGAAGGGTAAGCGCGCGCTGGTCGTTGGTGTCGCGAGCAATCGTTCCATCGCCTACGGCATAGCCGAGGCCATGCGGCGCGAGGGTGCGGAACTGGCGTTCACTTACCAGAACGAACGTTTGCGCGAGCGGGTGGAGAAGCTGGTATCCGCGTTCGATTCCGACATTCTGGTTCCCTGCAATGTCGAGAGCGATCAGGAGATCGAACAGGTTTTCGAGCGGCTGGACGATTACTGGGACGGTCTCGATATTCTGGTGCATTCGGTTGCATTCGCGCCCAAGGAACAGCTCGAGGGGGATTTCCTCGACAACATCACCCGCGATGGTTTCCGGATGGCCCACGACGTGAGTTCGTACAGTTTGGCGGCGCTGGCAAAAGCCGGGCGCGGCATGATGAAGGACCGAAATGCCTCGATCCTTACCCTGAGCTATCTGGGCGCGATGCGCGCGATGCCGAGCTACAACGTGATGGGGCTGGCGAAGGCGAGCCTGGAAGCCAACGTCCGCTATCTCGCGTACACGATGGGGCCGGAGTCCACGCGTGTGAACGCGGTTTCGGCTGGCCCGATACGCACCCTGGCGGCGGCGGGAATCGGCGATTTCCGCCGTATTCTCGATCACGTCGAAAAGAACGCGCCGTTGCGCCGCAACGTGACCATCGAGCAGGTCGGCAATGCCGGTGCGTTCCTGTGCTCGGATCTGGCCGCGGGTATTACCGGTGAAGTGATGTATGTCGACTCCGGTTTCAATATTCTCGGCCTGGGCCCCGCCGAGGCCGGGCTGGAATAGCACATGCGCCCTGTAGGGTGCCGTGAGGCGAAGCCGAACCGCACCGTGACCATGCCGGCCCCGGCCCTCAGGCTGTAGGGCCTCGAGCGGCGCAATTCGCTGCGCTCATTGGCACCCTGCGGTCTGTGTGTTCAGGGGTTTTCTGGGGACATGGTATTGGACGTCGACTCCAGCATTTCCCGGGCGTGCGCGAGGCTGCGTTCAGTCAGAGTCGCTCCCCCGAGCAGCCGCGCGAGCGCTTCCACGCGGGCGGGTGGGTCCAGTGCCGTGATCGTGGTGCGTGTCTGATTGCGTGAACGCAGTTTGGTGACCTGAAGCTGCTGATGGGCCTGCGCCGCGACCTGGGGCAGATGCGTCACGCAGAGCACCTGGTAGCGGTCACCGAGGGCGCGCAGCTTGCGTCCGACCACTTCCGCCACCGCACCGCTGATTCCGCTGTCGACCTCATCGAAGATCAGGGTATCCACCGACTGTTCCGCGCTCGCGAGCACCTGGAGCGCGAGGCCGATTCGTGATAGTTCCCCGCCCGATGCGACCCGCGCCAACGGTTGGGACGCGCTACCGGGGTTGGCGGCAACCATGAACTCGATGCGGTCGCGCCCGTGCGGCGCGACGTCGTCCGGGAGGGTCTGCAGGTCGACCCGGAACTTGCCGCCGGCCATTCCCAGTTCCTGCAACGCGCCGGTAATCGCCGCGTCCAGTTTTTTCGCCGCCTTGCGTCGGGCATCCGTGAGGACACTGGCCGCGGAGTCGTACGCGGAACGCGCCTCGGCGACCTCCTGCTCCAGGTTGCCCAGGGCCGCGTCTCCGGCTTCGAGTTCCGCGAGCTCGGTCTCCATCGTCGCCAGCAAGTCCACCAGTTCATCCGGTTCGATGCGGTGCTTGCGTGCGAGGCGCAGGTACAGACCGATTCGGCGGTCGACCTCCTCCAGGCGCCGTGGGTTGATCTCGATATCATCGGCCAGCCGGCGCAATTGGTCGCCGGCCTCCTGTGTCTGGATGCGGGCAGACTCGAGTAATTCCACGATCGGGGCAATGCGCTGATCGTGGCGTGTGGCCTCGTGCAGTCCCGCAAGAACTTGCCCGAAGCCCTGGTCGAGACCGGCATCCGCATCGATTGTCTCGTGCGCCGCCTGCAGAGCCGTCAGAACCTCGGAGGCGTGGGCAAGCAGCGTCTGTTCCGCGGCGATCTCCGCATATTCACCGGTGTTCGGCGCCAGTTCCGTGATCTCCGTGGTCTGGAAGCGCAGCAGGTCGATCCGATCCTCGGCGTTGGACAAGCGGGCGCGCGCGGCCTCGAGCCTTTGCTCCGCCGTTTGCACCGCGCGATAAGCCGCGGCCACGCGGTCGAGCAGGCCGGCGTCGACGAAGCCATCGAGGAGCGCGCGCTGGGCATGCCGCTGCAGGAACTGCTGGTGCGCGTGCTGACCATGAATATCGACCAGCCATTGCCCGAGTGTCTTCAGTTGCGCCATCGTCACCGGGCTACCGTTGACCCAGGCGCGACTCTTGCCATGCGCGGTGATCACGCGGCGCAGCAGTACGCTGCTTCCATCGCCGCCGTCCGCCGGATCCGTCAGCGCCTGTTCCCGCAGCCAGTCCGACGCGGGATGGTCCGGCCGCAGCTCGAAATCGGCGCTGAGATCGGCCTGGGCGCTACCGTCGCGAACGCCGCCGATGTCGGCGCGGTCGCCCAGCAGCAGTCCGATCACGTCAATCAGGATCGACTTGCCGGCCCCGGTCTCCCCGGTCAACGCGGTCATGCCAGGACCCAGGTCGACCTCGAGGTTGTCGATGATTGCGAAGTCCCGAACCGTGATGTGCCGCAGCATTGTTGACGTGCCCCCGGAGCCCGGTTTCAGGGATGCTCGCCCCAGCGCAGCTTGGACCGCAGCATGCGCAGGAAATGGTGGTTGCGCGGGTGCACCAGCTTCATGGGTTCCGGCCGGCGCTGTACCCGAAGGACATCGCCGGGGGCAAAGTCCAGGTTGTCCTGGCCGTCGAGGGCGACGTGCGCCGGCGAGCGACTGCCGCTGCTCAGCTTGACCTCGATCACCGAGTCGCCGCTGACCACCAGTGGGCGGTGGTTCAGGCTGTGCGGGCAGATGGGGACGATGATCATCGCTTCCAGGTTGGGGGTGAGGATGGGACCTCCGGCGGAAAGCGAGTAGGCGGTTGAGCCGGTGGGCGTCGCGATGATCAGGCCATCGGCGCGCAGCCGTCCGACGTCCAGACCATCGATGAAGGTATCGAATTCGATCACGCGCACCATGCTCTGCACGCGCAGCACCGCATCGTTCAGCGCCAGCCCGCGATGAATCGGGGCGCCGTCGCGCAGCAGCGTCGTCTCGAGCATCGCCCGCGGTTCCAGTTCGTAGGCTCCATCGAGCACGGCATTGAGTTCCGCCGCCGCCCGGTCGGGGAGTACATCGACCAGGAACCCCAGCCGACCGAGATTGATCCCCAGCATTGGCGTATTCTGTGTCGCCGTTGCGCGCGCGGTGGCCAACAGGGTACCGTCGCCGCCGATGACGACGACGAGGTCCGACTCCGCGGCCAATTGTTCCAAAGGCGCTACGTCGCAGCCGCTTGGGTGTTCGTATTGTCCGATACCGGTCTCGAGCAATACCCTGGCGCCGCGCTGATGCAGCACATCAAGCAGGGTCGCGACCAGGGGTGCGGTGCGGGAGTCGGCCGACTTGCCGACGAGCCCGATGGTACTGAAGCTTGGTTGCATTGTTGCATTATCGGGTAAACCGCGGCCTTGCGCATCCGTCTCGTTCCAGCTCAGGCGGGGGCTGCGTCGATGGTCCGGATAGGGTTGGTCTTGACTGCCCCCCGGCTTCGCATAGACTGAATTGGCACTCGATAACAAAAAGCGCTGACAAGAGGCAAAGGTATGCTGGAAAACGCACTCGATGCCCGGGCGCGCACACTGCTTCGGACGCTGATCGAAAGCTACATCCAGGATGGACAGCCGGTCGGCTCGCGGACGCTGGCGCGGACCAGTGGCCTGAATGTCAGCCCCGCAACCATCCGCAATGTGATGGCGGATCTCGAGGAACTGGGGCTGGTGCACTCGCCGCATACGTCGGCGGGGCGTATTCCAACCGCGGCGGGCTATCGTCTGTTCGTCGATGCGTTGCTCGAGATCCGCGCGCCGAATCGGGAACAGATCGACGCCATCGAGGCGCGGTTCAACCCCGGCGCCACGACCCAGGATCTGCTTGATACCGCCGGTAGCGTACTTTCCAGCGTGACGCGCCTGGCGGGAATGGTGCGGCTGCCGCGCAACCGGCAGGTGGCTTTGACGCAGATCGAGTTTCTGCGGCTGGGTGATCGGCGGGTACTGGCGATTCTCGTGATCGATGGGAAGGAAGTGCAGAACCGGGTGTTGGAGCTGGAACGCGATTATGCACCAGCCGAATTGCAGAACATGGCCAACTACCTGAATGCCCATCTGGCCGGTCAGAGCCTGCACATGGTTCGGGGCCAGCTGCTTGCGGAGATGCGCTCGGTACGCCGCGATCTGGACGCGATGATGCTTGCGGCCATCGATTTGGGAGAACGCGCCGTCGGCGAGGATGATCCCGACGATGTGCTGGTTGCGGGCGAGACGCAGCTACTGGAGTACGACGAGCTGGCCGATATCCATCGGCTCCGGCAGTTGCTCGAGGCCTTTCACGAGAAGCGCGAAATCCTGTCCATTCTGGATCAGTGCATTCGCGCCGACCGGATTCAGATCTTCATCGGTCGCGAGTCGGGGCTGGAGTGGTTTGAGCACTGTTCGGTAGTGACGTCCCCTTACAGCGTTGACGGGGAGATCGTCGGCGTGCTGGGAGTGATCGGTCCGACGCGGATGTCCTACGACCGGGTGATCCCGATCGTCGATATCACCGCCCGGCTTCTTGGCGCGGCCTTGAATTCCCGCAACGAGCCCCCAAAGACCCGATAGTCGCCGGGCGTTTTCCGCCCGGGTAACCACTTAGGCGATTGCCGGAAAAAAAGATACCGGATTGCGCCGGATTTTCGTTCGTCGGCAAGGCGCCCTCCCGGGCGCATGGTGGTTCCATGCAACCGGGAGGGCAACGCAGCCGACGGACGAAAAGACCAGCAAGATGGTATCTTTTTTGACAGAAATCGCCTTATTCCGTAACCAGCAAGAGGAGCTTATGTCCAATCAGCGGGACGAAGGAGAGTATGGGGGAAACCCCTCGGAAAACGTGCCGGAGGCCGAACCGGAGAATCCCGGTGCTGGCGCGGAATCCAGTGCCGGCAATGGAGGGGATATTCATGCGCGTCTGGCTGAGCTTGAAGAGCTCGCCGAGCAGCGCCGCGAGCAACTCCTGCGCGCCCAGGCGGAACTCGAGAACCAGCGGCGGCGGTTCGAGCGCGAGCTGGCGTCCGCGCATAAGTATGCGATGGAAAAGTTCGCCGCCGAGTTGCTGAATGTCTGCGACAGCCTGGAACTGGGGCTGGAGGCCGCTCGCAAGACAAATGACGCCGGCAGCATCATCGAGGGTACCGAACTGACGCTGAAGGCGTTCCACAACGCGTTCGCGAAATTCGGGATCGAGGCGGTGGAGCCGACGGGCGAGCGCTTCGACCCGGAGCGGCACCAGGCGATGACCACGCAGGAAAGCAGCGAGCATCCACCGAACACGGTGGTGCAGACACTGCAGAAGGGGTACCTGCTGCAAGGACGGGTGTTGCGCCCGGCCATGGTGATCGTTTCACGGAACGCAGCCGCGAACAGCGGTGGCGATGCTTGAAATCGCGGGTTCACCCCCCATATCCCCCACAGACAGGCAGTGGACCGAGCGCGGTTGTGCTGCATCGACCCAATTTCATCGCAGGAGTCTTTAAATCATGGGAAAGATCATCGGAATTGACCTCGGTACCACCAACTCCTGTGTTGCCATCATGGATGGCGACCAGGCCAAGGTGATCGAGAACAGCGAAGGGGGCCGCACCACGCCCTCGATTGTCGCCTTCACCGAGGATGGCGAAGTTCTGGTCGGCCAATCGGCCAAGCGCCAGGCGGTGACCAACTCGCAGAACACGCTGCACGCGGTCAAACGCCTGATCGGACGTCGCTTCGAGGAGAAGGAAGTCCAGAAGGACATCAAGCTGGTGCCCTACAAGATCATCAAGGCGGACAACGGCGACGCCTGGGTCGAGGTGCGCGGCAAGAAGATGGCGCCCCCGGAAATCTCCGCCCGCGTGCTGCAGAAGATGAAGAAAACCGCCGAGGACTACCTGGGCGAGACGGTCACCGAAGCGGTGATCACCGTCCCGGCGTATTTCAACGACTCGCAGCGGCAGGCAACCAAGGACGCCGGCCGCATCGCTGGCCTGGAAGTCAAGCGCATCATCAACGAGCCGACCGCCGCGGCGCTCGCGTATGGGCTCGACAAGAAGCGCGGCGATCGCAAGATCGCGGTGTACGACCTTGGTGGCGGGACTTTCGACATCTCGATCATCGAGATTGCCGAAGTCGACGGTGAGCATCAGTTCGAGGTGTTGGCGACCAACGGCGACACTTTCCTCGGTGGCGAGGACTTCGACAATCGCCTGATCGACTATCTGGTCGGCGAGTTCAAGAAGGAACAGGGAATTGACCTGAAGAACGACCCGCTGGCGATGCAGCGTATCCGCGAGGCGGCCGAAAAGGCCAAGATCGAGCTGTCGTCCAGCCAGCAGACCGAGGTCAACCTGCCGTACGTGACCGCGGACAACACCGGACCCAAGCACTTGGCGATGAAGGTGACCCGCGCCAAGCTCGAAAGCCTGGTCGACGACCTGATCCAGCATACGATCGAGCCCTGCAAGGTCGCGCTGAAGGACGCGGGCCTGTCGACGAGCCAGGTTGACGACATCATTCTGGTCGGCGGCCAGACTCGCATGCCCAAGGTACAGGAAGCGGTACAGGGTTTCTTCGGCAAGGAGCCGCGCAAGGACGTGAACCCGGACGAGGCCGTTGCGGTTGGCGCCGCGGTGCAGGGCGGTGTGCTCGGTGGCAGCGTGAAGGATGTGCTGCTGCTCGACGTGACGCCGCTGTCGCTGGGGATCGAGACCCTTGGTGGCGTGATGACCAAGCTGATCGAGAAGAACACCACGATCCCGACCAAGGCGAATCAGGTTTTCTCGACCGCCGACGACAACCAGACCGCGGTCACCGTGCATGTGCTGCAGGGCGAGCGTGAGCAGGCCAGTGCCAACAAGTCGCTGGGGCGATTTGACCTGACCGACATCCCGCCAGCGCCGCGCGGAGTGCCGCAGGTCGAAGTGACCTTCGACATCGATGCCAACGGCATTCTGCACGTGTCGGCGAAGGACAAGGCCACGGGCAAGGAGAACCGTATCGTGATCAAGGCCTCGTCGGGTCTCAGTGACGAGGAAGTCGACAAGATGGTCAAGGATGCCGAGGCCCATGCCGAGGAGGACAAGCGCTTCCATGCGCTGGTCGCCGCGCGCAACCAGGCCGACGCCCTGGTGCATTCGGCCGAGAAATCGCTGAAGGATCTGGCCGATGAAGTCCAGGCCGACGAGCGTTCGGCGATCGAGGCCGCGATCAACGAGACACGCGAAGCGATCAAGGGTGATGATGTCTCCGCGATCGAGGCCGCCAGCCAGAAGCTTGCCGAAGCGTCAGGCAAACTCGCCGAGCGTGCGTACGCGAAGAGCGCCGGCGGCGGTGAAGGAGCGGATGCTTCGGGTGCGCAGCCTGGCGGCGACCACGCGGGTGCCTCCGATGATGTCGTGGACGCCGAATTCGAAGAGGTCGACGACAAGAAGAAGTAAGGCTATTTCTGCAAACAGAATATGGTCTTGCTGGTCATTGCGAGCGCGGCACGGCAGCCCACTCGGCGCAAGGCAAATCGACGCGCCGTGGGTTGCCGCATCGCTCCGCTACTCGCGATGACCGATCGAATTCGAGTTTCTCTAATGGCGATGTGCCCCGGTCCCCGCACTCCGGCCGCCGGGCCGGGACACACGCAGACCCGATCAGGCACGCCCGGATTCCCGTGTTTTGGATTCCGGGCGTGCTCGTTCCCGCGCAACCCGCTAGGGTGTGCGCGGCAACCGGCAAGGATTCAACATGGCGCAGCGTGACTATTACGAAGTGCTCGGGGTTTCCCGGGATGCTTCTGCCGATGCAATCAAGAAGGCTTTCCGTCGTCTGGCGATGAAATACCACCCGGACCGCAATCCGGGCGACGCCGAGTCCGAGGCTCGCTTCAAGGAGGCACGGGCGGCCTATGACGTATTGAGCGACGCGAACAAACGTGCTGCCTATGACCGTTACGGCCACGCCGGCGTGGAAGCCTCCGCGGGTGGGTTCGGCGGTGGTGGCGGTAATTTCAGCGATATCTTCGAGGATATCTTCGGCGACATCTTCGGCGGTGGCGGGCGTGCCGGAGGGCAGCGGGCTTACCGCGGTTCCGATCTGCAGTACAACCTGGAACTGACGCTCGAAGAGGCGGTGTTCGGTACCGAAGTCAAGATCCGGGTTCCGACCAGCGCCACGTGTGATACCTGCGGGGGATCCGGTGCCGAGCCGGGAACCAGTCCGGAGACCTGCCCCACCTGTAACGGTGTCGGGCAGGTGCGGATCCAGCAGGGCTTCTTCTCGGTGCAGCAGACGTGTCCACGCTGTCATGGCAGCGGCAAGGTGATTCCAAGCCCCTGCAAGACCTGCGGCGGGTCCGGTCGTGTGCAGAAACAGAACACGCTGGATGTGAAGATTCCCGCCGGAGTCGACAGTGGGGATCGCATCCGCTTGTCCGGCCAGGGCGAGGCCGGTGTCAACGGCGGCCCGCCCGGAGATCTTTATGTTCAGGTGCGGGTCAAGCCGCACAAGCTGTTCAGGCGCGAGGGGAGTGATCTGCACTGCGAGGTGCCGATTTCCTTCGCCGTCGCGGCCCTCGGCGGTGAACTGGAGGTGCCTTGTCTGAAGGGCAGGGTTGCGCTGAAGATTCCGGCCGAGACCCAGAGCGGCAAGCAGTTCCGGTTGCGTGGCAAGGGCGTCACTTCGGTACACGGTGGCGGCGTCGGCGACCTGCTGTGCCGGGTGGTTGTCGAGACGCCGGTGAATCTGACGCAGAAGCAGAAGGATCTGCTACGCGAATTCGATGATTCCACCCGCGAGGGAGGAACCCGCCACAGCCCGCAGACGCATTCGTGGCTGGACGGCGTCAAGGGGTTCTTCGAAGACCTGAAGTTCTGGAACAAATAACCCGATCCAATCCCCCCGCCATCAATGCACCGTGTCGTAGGGTGTCAATGAGCGCAGCGAATTGCACCGTGCGAAGCCCGGAAGCCCGTGCAGAAGCGGCGTGGTATCGGTGCGGGTTGGCTGCGCCTCACGGCACCCTGCGCCGTCCTCCACGTAGGGTGTCAATGAGCGCAGCGAATTGCGCCATTCGAGGCCAGTAGGCCAGACCGTATCCCCCGCATGTTCCCGGCGCGGCAAGCGCTCACTTTCCCCCGTCGGCCTGCAGCGCGAACTCGGCGCGCACGAAGGTATGGCTTTCCGGGCGGACGGTCGCCAGTCGAACATCGTGTTTCTCACCGAAGACACGGAACAACACGCGATCACCCTCTTTGAAATTCCCCGGCGCGAAAAGCAGAACACCAGTGTCGGGCCGCTTGGCCTTGCGGAAGAACAGCCCGGGTTGAGCCGGAGCCAGCGGCCGGTTGGGCCGGTGCAGGTGGATATCGGCGGGGATGCAGATCGGCGCCAGGTATTGGATTCCCGTTGCAATCTTGCCGCCCTCGTCGTGGCGCAACCAACGGATCATTCCCAGCTGCCAGATCACGTGGGCCTCTCGCTCCATGCGTACGGCAATCAGGTCACCGCTGATGATCTTCTGTGCCGGTGTGTTCAGGTGCAGGCACAGCCCACCCGCGCCGACATCCCACAGTTGTGCCGAGATCGGCTGAGGGTTGTGTTCGGTCCCGCGTTCGCGGGCCGATGGGGGTCGCGGATCAATCCCACGCGCCGCGTCCTGCCAGGCGGCACCCGCCTGACTCGGGGGTCGATCCACGAGGTAGCGCGGGCCATGGTTGCCGTGCGAGGGTTCGTCGGTCGGTTCGAGCGTGAATGTCTCTGCGTTGTCCGGGTCGCTGAGCATGTGCAGCAGGGCGTTCGCCGGATCGTCGCTGTCGCTCTTTTCGGAGGGCTCATCGTCGCGATGCCGAGCGGCCTTGCGGCGCTCATGCCGATAGTCCCTGCCGACCAGGTGATGGATCTCGCGCAGGCCGGTTACCACCACGATTGGTTTTCCATCCGCCGGTTCCCGGCTGAAACGTCGCTCGGGAGGAACGACCCAGAGGTTGAGCAGGCGTTGATCCAGTCCGGTCGTCGCTGGATGCCATGTGCCATGCTGGCCGGTTGCTTCCGGGCCGGCGCGGATGGCATCGACCACCAATTGGAGATCGACGAATCGGGCATTGTCCGTCATCGTCGGGTGGCCGGATACCAGCGTCGGCTCACGGTCCGAGTCGAGCCAGAGGCGGAGCAGTGGCGCGCCCGGGTCGATGCGTTCCGGTGGTTCGGCGAGGCAGGTCAGGCGCAGGGGCTGGAGCCATCGGGCGAGTGACCCGATTTCACCGTGGCGCAGGGCGAACACACCGGCGGATCCGAGCACGGCGATCCTTGCGGCGAGGCCAGTCACGCTGTCGGGTGCCAGGGGATGGCTGCCGGCATACTCGCGCGCCGGTTCGCCCGCTACACGGAGGCGTTCGGCGACATCGAGAACGCGATGGATCCGTTCCCACAGGCCCGCGGGCAAGGGTTGGTAGAGACGCCAGAAGTGCAGGCATTGGTAGCCGTTCATGAGCATCGCATGGCGCAGGTGCTGGCCGGCGGGGGTGGCTGCGATACGTTGTTCCCGGATACCCTCATCGACCAGGCGCATGCTCGCCGTCCCGATTTCGCTGGCCAGTTCCACGTACGCCGCGGCGAGGACCTGGCTTCTCTGACCCAATGGGATCGGGAGTTGCCGAAGATTCGCCTCGATCCGATCGAGAAGTGGCTGGGTGCGGGCGATCAGTACCGGTGTCAATCGCGAGAGGACGTCGTAGTCGATCACCGTTCGATTGATCGAGCGAACCGCGTTCAGGATCGAGGTGGCGGCAGCGGAGAGGTCATCGTGGCGCTGCTGATCGTCCAGCCATGCTTCCAGAGACGCTGGCTTGATATGCGGAAAGCTGTCCGCGTCTGGAGGTTTTCGCTCCGGCAAAATGAATCCCGGTCTCCGATTTGTCTTGGTCATGACGCTTCCTGTTGAGCCCGAGGAGTATCTTTTGATCGTAACCCGGACATTTCATGAATTGCACGCGATCCGGGCGTTTGGTCAGCGTCAAGGAGCCTGCGTAGGGTGCCGTGAGGCGAAGCCGAACCGCACCGGTACCACGCTGGTTCTGCCCTCGGGCTTCCGGGCTTTGAGCGGCGCAATTCGCTGCGCTCATTGGCACCCTACGCGGGGGTCTTGGCGGGGGTGCCGGGGATCTCTCGGACCAGTTTCGGCAGCAGGTAACCGGGGAGTCGGCAACGCATGGCTTCGTAGAGTGCCTTGCCGCGTTGTTCGTCGACTTCGAAATGCGATGTTCCCCGCGCGCGGTCGAGCAGATGCAGATAATAGGGCAGCACACCCGCGGCAAAGCTCGATTCCTGCAGCCGGCAAAGGGTTTCGATGTCGTCGTTCACACCGGCGAGGAGTACCGACTGATTCAGCAGGGTGATCCCGGCGGCGCGCAATTGCGTCAGTGCGGAATCCACGGGCGGGTCGAATTCCCTGGGATGATTGGCATGCACAACGACAATATGCTGCAGACGGCCTCGTCCCAGCCAGGACAGCAGACCCTGATCGACCCGCTCCGGCAGGACAATCGGAAGTCTGGTGTGAATGCGGAGGCGCCGCACATGCGGTATCGCCTCCAGGCGCGAGACCAGGGTCGCCAGGCGTGCATCCGGCAGGGTCAGCGGATCGCCGCCGCTGAGAATGATCTCCGAGACATCGGGCTGGCCGTCGATATAGTCCAGCGCCGGTTGCCAGTCTCTCGACGCGCTGAAGCCCCCATAGGGGAATTCCCGCCGGAAACAGTACCGGCAGTGGACGGCGCAGGCACCTGTCGTGATCAGCAGTACGCGCCCGCGGTACTTGTGCAGGAGACCGGGCGCGGCCATGGCACCATGATCGCCGACGGGGTCGGCGATGAAGTCGGGGTTTTCCAGTGTCTCCAGGCTTCGCGGCAGTACCTGCAGGAGAAGCGGATCGCGCGGGTCGCCGCGCCGGATCCGCTTAAGGTAGTTCTCGGGAACGAGGGTCCGGAATAGTGTGTCGGCCTGTATGACAGAATCATGCACTGCGCTATCCAGCTCCAGGCGACGAAGGAGTTCGCGCGGGTCAGTGATGGCACGGGCCAGCGCCCGTTGCCAGGGTGGAGTCTGTGCGGAAGCCGGCGCACCGGTTATGATGATGGGCTTTGTGGGCATGGTTACCTTGAGGGCCGGTCCTTTCCAGGCGAACAGGCGGCCCGGGAGCCGCGAGGACGACGTGTAATGGCAAGTTACAGTACCAGCGAATTCAAGAGCGGGCTGAAGATTCTACTCGATGGCGATCCACAGACGATCGTCGAGAACGAGTTCGTGAAGCCGGGCAAGGGTCAGGCATTCAATCGGGTGCGGGTGCGTAACCTGCGCACCGGCCGCGTGCTCGAGAAAACGTTCAAGTCGGGCGAGTCGGTCGAGGCCGCCGACGTGATGGACACCGATATGCAGTATCTCTACACCGACGGTGAATTCTGGCACTTCATGGTGCCGGACACTTTCGAACAGTACGCGATGGGTCAGGCCGCCCTCGGCGATTCGGCGCAGTGGCTCAAGGAACAGGACGTCTGCACCGTGACGCTCTGGAATGGCGAGCCGCTGTCGGTCATGCCGCCCAACTTCGTCGAACTCAGGATCGTGCAGTGTGACCCGGGCCTGCGGGGCGATACCGCGCAGGGCGGGACCAAGCCGGCAACGCTCGAGACCGGTGCGGTGGTCAAGGTGCCCTTGTTCGTCGAGGAGGGCGAAACGGTCAAGGTCGACACCCGATCGGGTGAATACGTCTCCCGGGTCTGACCGGCGGTGACTTGGCGGCCCGGCGCGCCACGGGCACGACGTCATCGTGCCCGGCTGAATGCCGCGTTGCGCGCTTTCTTCGCCGAGCGCGGGGTTCTGGAAGTCGAGACCCCGATTCTTTCAAGGGGCGCGCCGCTCGATCCAGGCGTGGAGAGCTGGCGAGCGATCGCCGCGGATGGCTTGGCCGCCTATCTTCAGACCTCTCCGGAGTACCCGATGAAGCGCCTGCTCGCGGATGGGGCGGGCGACATCTACCAGCTTTCCCGGGTTTTTCGTGGCGAGGAGCAGGGGCGTCGGCATAATCCCGAGTTCAGCCTGTTGGAATGGTACCGGCTGGACTACGACGATCGGCGTCTGGCGAACGAGGTCACGGATCTGGTTTTCACGGTCGCGGCGCTGGATCCGGATTGGATCGAGCCCGCGCCGGAGCTGCGCAGGGTGCGCTACGCCGATCTGTTTCGGGAAATGCTGGACCTGGATCCGTTGTCCTGCGGCGTGGCGGATTGCGCGGCCGCGGCGCGGCGCGAGGGGCTGGATGTCGCTGGGGAACTGGACCTCGACGGATGGCTCGATGCACTGATGGCGATGGTGCTGGCCCCACGCTTTGCGCAGGGGCAGCTCACGGTCATTTTCGATTTTCCGGAGAGTCAGGCCGTTCTGGCGCGTCCCAGCCCGCGATCGCCCGGCTGCGCCAGCCGCTTCGAACTGTACTGGGGCGATCTGGAACTGGCCAACGGTTTCCACGAACTCGACGACCCTGCGATCTTCGAGGCCCGTCGCGATCAGGACATCCAGCGCCGGCGGCTCAATGGGCAGACGATTCCCGAGGCGGATGCCTTGTTTGCCCAGGCGATGCACGCGGGACTGCCCGATTGTGCGGGTGTCGCGCTCGGGGTGGATCGCCTGCTGATGCGGCTCCTCGGGGAAGTGGACATAGCCCGTGTGCTCGACTTCCCCTGGGGAAAATGCTGAACAGAGTGCCCCGTCACCGCGAGGAGCCGCGGGCGACGCGGCAGTCCACATGGCGTATCGGTCGCGCGCTGCCCATCGTGCCCCGTAGGGTGCCGTGAGGCGAAGCCGAACCGCACCGATACCACACGGGCTCGGATGCCCAGACTTCCGGTCCTCGATCGGCGCAATTCGCTGCGCTCATTGGCACCCTACGCCTCTGATTGCGTTGACGAATCGCAACGTTCGGCGTGACTTGTCAGCGCGATTCATACACGGGCGATCCGCGCGACCTCCTGACGGAACCGGATGAACTTTTCGGGCGCGAGTGCCGGGTCGAAGTGCAGCGGGTGTTCCGGTAGCAGCAGCACCACCGACGACCCCAGGTTGAACCGCCCCATTTCCGCCCCGCGATCGAGCCGGATCTCCTGATTCCCGTAATCGATGCGGCGGATATGCCGGCGCGATGGCGGTGTGATCTCGCCTGCCCAGACCGTTTCGATCGACCCGACGTTGATGGCACCGATCAGAGCCATTGCGACCGGCCCGATTGCGGTCTCGAAGAACGCGATCACGCGCTCGTTGCGGGCGTACAGGCGCGGCGTATGGGCGACGATGCGCGGAGCCACCGAAAACAGCCGGCCAGGAACATGCACCATCGTGGTCAGTCGCCCCGCTATCGGCATATGCAGGCGATGGTAATCTCGCGGCGACAGGTAGACGGTCAGAAACGATCCCCGGGCAAAGGGGCGGGCAAGGTCGGCGAACCCGCCAAGCAGCTCGGTCACGGTGTATGTGTGACCCTTGGCCTGGAAAATCTGGCCCGTCTCGATGGTCCCCAGCGCGCTGATGCGGGAATCGGCGGGGCTGACGATGCTGAACTCGTCGCCTTGCAGCGGCCGGGCGTCCGCGCGCAGCGCCCGCGTGAACAGCTTGTTGAAGCTGGGATAGGCCACGGGCTCGGATTCCGCCGCCTCGCTCATGTCGAGCCGGTAATGGCGGATGAACCAGCGCAGCAGCGGCTGCATGCGTGGTGATTCCCAGCGTGCGACGCGGTGGGTCAGTCGGGAGACCGCGTGATGGGGAACCACTCTGAGAAGCTGGGCAAGGATGGGATCAAGGATGGGCATCTCGTGTTTTCCAGTGCGCGTTCATGCAGGGTTCGGAGGCAGCCAGGCAACCGGGTAGTCCATCAGAGCCCTCCCGAAAAATCGAAATCGAGCTGCTCACTGGGCGGTTGCACGAAGTCGCCCTGGATCAGATCGACGTCCATGCTGAAAAGTGTCGCCAGTGTTTCCGCGCTTTCGACTCTCGGAATAATGATCTTGCGGCCGCTCTCCCGGGCCGCTGTGGTGATCTCGCGAATCGGAGCATGTGTCTTTTCGTCCTTGGTGAGGTTCTTGATGAATGCACTGTCCAGGCGGATGTAGTTGGCGTCGACATGCTGAAGGAGGCGGAACGGCTCTCGGCCGTTACCGAATCCGGCAATACACAGCCCGACCCCGATGTTCCTCAGGCCCTTGGCAGTGAGGACGGCGTGCTTGAGTTTGGTCAGGATCGTCATTTCCCTCAACTCGACGACGATGTTCTCCGGAGCCACCTGGTAACGCTGCAGAAAGCGGGCGAGCCAGGTCACCACCGGTTCCGCGTCCAGCGAATCCGAACTCAGCTTCATGAAGAACATGGTGTCGGGGCGCCGTTCGAGCTCCCTGGACAGTGTCCCGATGGCCTGCTGTATGATCCATCGGTCCAGCGGCGCCATCATCCGGCTGCGTTCGGCGGCGGGCATGAAATCTCTTGGTTCATGGACTTCCCCGTCGGCGTCCATGAGCCTGACGAACACGCTGTAACGGGGGATATCCTCGCCCCGCAGACTGATGATCGGCTGGTATTGCAGACGCAGCCGGTCGTGCTGAAGTGCCTCCTCGATTCGTGCCTTCCAGGCGAGATCGGCCGGGCTGTCAGCCGGGGATGCAGTCCCGTGTTCCTCGGTCGATCCGTCGAAGTGGTAGCCGTTGCCCCCGCGCTGCTGGGCGACCGCCAGCGCCCGCAGGCTTCGCTGCAGGAACTCCTCGGCCGGTGGTCGGGAGTCGTCGGTCACCAGGGCGACACCGCAGGACAGGGCGCTGCTGGTGCCGGATCCGTCCGGGAGCACGACATTCTGCCAGCTCGCCGCACGGAGCAGAGCGTCCAGTTGGGTCTTGATTTCCGAGTCCGTCAGGCTGGGTAGCAGAACCGCATAGTTGCCGTCGCCGATACGCGCGAGCACCGAGGGCGGAGGAAAATGCTTCCTCAGAAGAGCGAGCGCCGCCCGCTCGAGTACATCGGGAATCTGTTCGGGGCTCTGTGCATAGGCATCCAGTGCAAAGGTTGCCAGCCCAAGTGATCGTCGTGCTCCAGCCGTCCTGGCGAGCATGTCGGCGACCGCCTGGAGAAAGGCGCTCCGGTGGTCGTCGTCGGAACGGGCCGGCGGTTCCGGCACCGGGGTGGGTCGGGTCGCCTGCGTCCCCGTGCTCGTCCCCGTTGCCACGCTGCGCCGGGGGGTGTATTCGAAGACCGGGTCAGATTCCTCTGGTTCAGCGGTAATCACGTCGTTACTGGCCACGGGTTCCGGCTGTCCCTCGTCATCCATGTGCGAGAGCAGGCGCCTGTCCGCCCATAGTCGAGCGGATTCACGATCCGGCTGAGAGAGATGCACGACCGTGCAAGGGTCGCCGGAGAGAATAGCCCTGGTAAGGATGAGATCGGCGTCGAAAGTGCGGCCCTGCCGGGTACGGAAAGTAAGCCGCTCGCAGGTTTCGGAGCTTTCCGGCTGGCTCTGCCATTGGCTCAGGATCTGGCCAAGATCATTGGTCTGCTCCGGAGCCACGATCTCCTTCAGGTTGATGCGGTCGAGGCTCTCGCTGAGATCGATCTCGAAACATTCGCGCCATGCTTCATTGGCGTAGATCGCATCCCCTTCGTGAAAACAGGCCACGGGATGGCGCAGGCTGTCCAGCATCAGCAGGTAACGGCGGTCCGCTTCCCGCAGGAGTGTCTGCAGGTGCGCGAGCTCGCGGTCCTTCTTGATCTGTTCCGCGGCCCTGATCACCATGGCGGCGGCCAGATCGTGATTCCGGGCATCGGCCACGGCGAAGGCGCCGGCATCGATCGCGGATAGTTGCTTTTCCGTGTTCTGGTCCGTGATCAGCACGACCGGGATTCGAAATCCGTTTTGTTCCAGGACTTCGTGCAGCTGTTCCAGGTGCAGTGTGTTCTCGGCATCGATCAGCAGAATCGCATCGAACCGATGGCTTTGCAGCAAACGCTCCAGATCCCTCGCGTTCCCTGCCTGTTTGTAGCGCACCGCCTGGCCTCGGTACCGGATCCGGTCGACGACTTCACCAGCGACGCCAGCATCGAGGGTAACGAACAGGACGCTGATCGAGTTGATCATGAAGGCTCTTTCGCGGTAGTCCGTTCGGGACGCATGGCCTGCCTGCCAAATCGGTTCGAAAAAATCGCGCGATTATACGTAATAATCCACCCTACCGGATCAACGCATTCCGGCTGGGTATTATTGTAGAGTGCACGAAACGACCGTGCGTTGCATCAAGGTCGCGCGCCAACTCGGTTGGGTGCTGCGGGGTGAAGCCGAGCCGGGCCGGAATCGGGCTGGTTTCGGTCCTCGAGGCCGCGAACGGCGCAATTCGCTGCGCTCATTGGCACCCTACGTGTTGCGTCATCAAGGGTGCCGCGCGCCCGACGTGGCCATGGGATGATTCTGGTCGCTGGACCAGGTTCTGTCCGCATGCGTTCCGGCAGCATCACCAAGGAGAACCTTTCATGGATCCAGTCACCGGTTTGAATACGATTCGCGATTTTGTGCGTTTCGGTGCCAGTCAGTTCCGGCGCGCCGGTTTGACCTTCGGGCATGGTACCGACAACGCGTTCGACGAGGCCGCATGGCTGGTGTTGCATGCGTTATCCATGCCTCCGGATCTTCCCGATGGCTGGTGGGACAGCTGCCTGGTGCCCGCGGAGAAGCTCCGCGTCGAGGCCGCACTGCGTGAGCGCATCGGAACGCGTAAACCTGCGGCTTACCTGACCCGGCAGGCGTGGTTCATGGGCCTTCCGTTTTACGTGGACGAGCGGGTTCTGGTTCCGCGTTCCCCGATCGCCGAGTTGATAGAAGCGCGCTTCAGCCCGTGGGTCGATCCCGACAACGTGCGCCGGGTGCTGGATCTCTGTACGGGCAGTGGCTGTATCGGACTGGCGATCGGCAACGTTTTTCCGGAGGCGGAGATCTGGCTGTCGGACCTGTCGCCGGGTGCGCTCGCGGTGGCGCGCCGGAATGTCCGGGAACATGCGATGGAGGATCGGGTGCAACTGGTGACCAGCGATGTCTTCGATGGATTGGTCGACGTGCCGGAGTTCGATCTGATCGTTTCCAATCCTCCTTATGTCGACGCCGACGACATGGCCGACCTCGCGCCCGAGTTTCGGCACGAGCCGAGGCTGGGCCTCGCGGCTGGGCGGGATGGGCTGGATATCGTGCGCCGGATCCTCGCGGGCGCCAGATCCCGCCTGACCGAGGGCGGCGTGCTGATTGTCGAGGTCGGGAACAGTCAGCCCGCTCTTGAAGCGGCATTCCCAGAGATCCCCTTCACCTGGATCGAGTTCGAAAACGGTGGCCAGGGTGTTTTCATGCTGAACCGAGACGATGTGCCCTAGGAGCCTGTCGGCCTGCGAAGCGTAGGGTGCCAATGAGCGCAGCGAATTGCGCCGTTCGCCCTGGTGCCCCGGCCGGGGGCTCGTTGGCCGAATCGCAGGTCAGCACTGCTCCCAGGGTAGGCCACGAAACCGCCAGCCCGATGTGGTGGAACGATGATGCTCCTTGTCCAGCGGACCCTCGAAGCCCTCGTCGACCGAATAAACGTTCTCGATTCCCGCCGCAATCAGTGCCTGTCCGGCGACCAGAGACCGCTTGCCGCTGCGGCAGATCAGAAAGACGGCGGGCGCATCCTCACCTTCGTCGCCAATACCGCCGAGGAGAAGCTTGCGGACCTGGGACACGAAATGAGGATTCTCCACCCAGTCGGGCTCGTCGATCCAAGGCAGGTGTACGGCGCCCACGGGGTGGCCTACGAACAGGTACTCCATCGTCGACCGGATGTCGACCAGCAGGTCGCGGGGGCGTTGCTGCAGGCTCTCGAAGGCCTCTTGCGGCGAGACGCGCTTGGGCATTGCGGTGGTCAAGGTTACCTCCTGGGTTTGGTCGGAAATGCAGTCCATCATGGCTGCTCGCCGCGGCATCATATGGCCGCGGCAACGCCGATGATACGCCTTGAATGCGCGCGTTTGGCATCGCTGCGCGCCAGGATGAATCACTTCCGGCCACGCGGCGGCCCTGAACACACATGTTGCAGGCGTAGGGTGTCAATGAGCGGAGCGAATTGCACCGCTCGAGGTCCGGGGGCCGGTCGGCATGGTATCGGTGCGGTTCGGCTGCGCCTCACGGCACCCTACAGTAGACTTTCACGCTGACTGGACATGGCACGTGCGGCCACCCCCAGTGATGCAAGAGGGCGGAAGAGGTCGAAGGCCTTTATCCGTCGGCCGGCGCGGGGATGGCTTCTGGCGCCGGGCGCCACACACGGCATCAGGCGGATGACGCAGTGGTTTTCCGCCCTACGGGTCGCCGGGGACACGTGATGGGCCGCGATTTTCACGTTAGACTACGCAAATGTCTGGAAACAGTTTCGGAAAATCTTTCGTCGTAACCAGCTTTGGCGAGAGCCATGGCCCGGCGTTGGGCGCCATCGTTGACGGCTGTCCGCCTGGCTTGCCGCTGTGCGAAGCCGATCTGCAGGGGGATCTGGACCGGCGCCGGCCGGGACAGTCGCGCCATACCACCCAGCGTCGCGAACCGGACCAGGTGCGCATTCTGTCCGGAGTGTTCGAGGGTCTGACCACCGGCGCCCCGATTGGTCTGCTGATCGAGAACGCGGACCAGCGGTCGAAGGATTACGGCGATATCAAGGATCGATTCCGGCCCGGGCACGCGGATTACACCTACCATCAGAAATACGGTCTGCGCGACTACCGCGGCGGTGGGCGCAGTTCGGCGCGCGAAACCGCGCTGCGGGTCGCGGCCGGCGGCATCGCGAAGCGCTACCTGCAACTCCGTTACGGGGTGGAAATCCATGGCTGGCTGTCGCAACTCGGGCCGATCCGCGTGGAGTACCGGGATCGGGACGCCGTGAATCGAAATCCCTTCTTCGCGCCGGATCCCGACCGGGTCCCGGAACTCGAGGCGTTCATGGACGACTTGCGCAAGTCCGGCGATTCGATCGGAGCGCGCATCGAGGTCGAGGCGCACGGGGTGCCGCCGGGCTGGGGCGAGCCGATCTTCGACCGTCTCGACGCGGATATCGCCCACGCGATGATGAGTATCAACGCGGTCAAGGGTGTGGAAGTCGGCGACGGCTTCGCAGTGGTCGAGCAGCGTGGCACCGAGCATCGTGACGAAATGTCACCCCGAGGCTTCCTGAGCAACCACTCCGGGGGCGTGCTCGGTGGCATTTCATCGGGACAGGCGATCCGGGTCAGCATGGCACTGAAGCCGACTTCGAGCATCCGCCTGCCGGGGCGTACACTGAACACGGCGGGTGATCCCGTGGAGGTCGTGACCAAGGGGCGGCACGACCCATGCGTCGGAATCCGCGCCACGCCGATCGCCGAGGCGATGCTCGCGCTGGTGTTGATGGATCACGCGCTGCGCCACCGGGCACAAAACGCTGATGTGACTACCGGGTTGACCCATTTCACCGACCTGGCGGATTGCGCTTCCCGCAGCACCAGCGGTTCCTGATCCGTTCACGATCTGCCGCCAATCGCGGCGGCGATGCCCCCCACAGAATGTCTCAGCACGCCCGCCTGTCGAGCTTTTACTTCTTCTACTTCGCCAGTATCGGTGCATTCATGCCGTACTGGGGGCCTTATCTATCCGAACTGGGTTTCAGCGGGGCCCAGATCGGCGAGCTCATGGCCATTATCCTCGCCACCAAGATCGTTGCGCCGAACGTCTGGGGCTGGCTGGCCGACCGCACCGGCGTGCGGATGCCCATTATCCGCTGGGGAGCGTTCGCCGCGCTGGTGACGTTCGGCGGGGTGCTGTTGTATTCCGGCTACTGGTGGCTCGCCGTGGTGATGGCGACCTTCAGTTTCTTCTGGAACGCGATCCTGCCGCAGTTCGAGGCGACCACCCTGCGCGCGTTGGGACGGGACAGCCATCGGTATGCACTGGTGCGGCTCTGGGGGTCGGTGGGGTTCATCGTCGCCGTGGCAGGGCTGGGCTGGTTGCTCGATGTGATTGCCCTCGGTTGGCTGCCGTGGATCGTGCTCGGGTTGCTTGCCGCGCTGTATCTGATCACCTTGCGGGTTCGGGAGCCACCGGATGGCCATCCGCACGGTGACGGCCTCACGTCGTTACTTGCGGCCTTGCGTCGTCCCGAAGTAATCGCTCTGTTCGCGGCTTGCTTCTTCATGCAGGCCAGTCATGGCCCGTATTATGCGTTCTTCACCATGTACGTGGAGGCGCAGGGTTTCAGCAGGGCGGTTGCCGGACAGCTCTGGGCTCTTGGCGTTGCGGCGGAGGTCGTTCTGTTTCTCGCGATGCCGCGCCTGATTCTTCGTTTTGGGGCCTGGCCGCTGGTAACGCTGGCGCTGCTGCTTACGACATTGCGCTGGTGGTTGCTCGCGACCATTCCGGAGAGCCTCACCGCGTTGGTTTTCATCCAGTTGCTGCATGCGGCGAGCTATGGCGTGTATCACGCCGCCGCGATTTCGCTGATCCACCTTTATTTTCCCGGCAGACTGCAGGGGCGTGGGCAGGCGCTGTATTCCTCCTTGAGTTTCGGTGTCGGCGGTGCAATCGGAGCGCTCGCCAGCGGGTACCTCTGGGACGGAGTCAGCCCCGCGTCGGTT
>SLHN01000177.1 GCA_007136145.1 Thioalkalivibrio sp. | reverse complement strand
ATCGGCATGCTGCTGATGCAGAACCCGCGCGTGCTGCTGGTGGACGAACCGGTCGCCGGAATGACCGGGGACGAAACCGAACGCACCGCCGAACTGCTGACGTCGCTGGCCGGTGGCCATACGGTGATCGTGGTCGAGCACGACATGGCCTTCGTGCGTTCCATTGCCCGGCGGGTAACGGTGCTGCACCAGGGCAGCGTGCTGGCCGAGGGCAGCATGAATCAGATCCAGAGCGATCCGAAGGTGGTCGAGGTATACCTCGGGGAAGAGGCATGATCCAGGTCCATGGTGTGAATCAGTACTACCGCCAGAGCCATATCCTGCGCGATCTCGAACTGGAGGCCAAACCTGGGCGCTGCACCTGCGTGATGGGCCGCAATGGCGTGGGCAAGACCACATTGCTGAAATGCATCATGGGGCTGCTGCCAATCCGCGGCGGGCGCATCGTGCTCGGGGATCTGGACATCACCCGGCTTTCGCCGGAGGCACGCGCCCGCGCCGGAATCGGCTACGTGCCCCAGGGCCGGGAGATCTTTCCGGAATTGACGGTAGAGGAAAACCTTCGCGTATCGCTCGGTGCCCGCGCGGACCGGGCACGACAGATTCCCGGCGCGATCTACGACCTGTTCCCAGTGTTGAAGGAGATGCGCGGCCGGCGCGGAGGCGATCTCTCGGGTGGCCAGCAACAGCAACTGGCGATCGGCCGCGCGCTGGTGCTCGACCCGAAACTGCTGATCCTGGATGAACCCGGCGAGGGAATTCAGCCCAACATCGTCAGGCAGATCGGCGACGTCATCCGGAAGCTGAACGCGGAACTGGGGCTGTCGGTGCTTTTGGTCGAACAGAAGCTGCCATTCGCCCGCCGGGTCGCGGACGATTTCTATATCATGGAGAAAGGCTCCGTGGTCGCCCACGGTGCAATCAATGCACTGAGCGATGAACTGGTGCGGCGACACTTGAGTGTCTGAGCCATCGCGCGATATACCCTGACCAGCGACCGGGCCGGCGCTTTGGCGCTGCTTCCGGTATCGCTCATCGCTGGCGCCGCTCGAGAATCTGTGCCTCCACGGCCTCGATTCGTTTGCGGATGTCCTCGAGTTCCTTGCGCTTGCGCTCTTCGCGTGCCTGCAGCACCCGAAGATAGTACTCGGGGCGCAGCGCCAGCACGCGTTCGACAAGATTCAGCAACAAGGCGATGCGATGAGCGCGCGCAAACAGGACCCGCAGGCGCACGGTCTGCAACGCCTTGCTCGCCTTGGCCAGCTTCAGTGCCTTGAACAGCGCCAGCGTACGCAGAAACGCGACCAGAGGTAGCACGATGATCAACAGGTTGATCCAATGCTCCCTCGCGAACTGGCCCTTCTTCGCGGCCACCGAGATCAGCACCATGAATTCCAGCGCAAACGCGAACCAGATCGCGCTGGTCAGCACGTGCAGCGCGATTGCCATATCCGGCATGTTCTGAATCTCGATGTCGAACAGGAACTCGGCAACGATTACCGGAACGATCAGGAACGCGACAATCAGCATCGGAATCGCGAACCGCACCTCGAGTGCGTGGAACCGCTCCTCGTCGCGCCGCTGCCAGCCGCTACCCGGTAGCCAGAACCACTCGCGCGGCGCGTGCGGAGAAACCGCCGCGCGCAACGGCGGAATGAGCAGCACCAGCAGCGCGCGCAGGCGCGCGGAACCGGCGTCCGGACGCCGCCAGGCCAGCAGCGACGGCAGGCTCTCCAGCGCGATCAGCACCCACAGCGCCAGCAGCGCCCAGCGCAGCGGTTCGAACGCCCAGATCCGCTGGCTGACATCCTCCGACGCGCCGCCATGCGGCAACACCAGCCCGATGAGCATCAGCATGCAGAGCGCGAGCGCGAACATGAGCCCGGGACGAAAGCTGCCCGCGGGCGGGGAGTCTGCTGCCGAGGAGGTCATTCCCGAGTCCTGTAACACCGAACCGCGATAGGGTAGCGGCTCCCCGCCCGCCTGTGCAGGGGGCCGGAAAAATGACACGGCGATAATGCCCGGGAATCATTGCGAAGAAACGTAATCGCTCTGATATTCTGCGGTCGGGTCTATGGCCTGAGCAACATCCACACGAATCCCGTTCGGGTCTTCGATGCAAAAATGCCGTTGCCCCCAGTCCTCGGACCGCAACTCAAGCACGATGTCGAGTGATCTCGATTTGGCGAATTCGAAAGCCGCGTCCGCGTCTTCGACTTCCAGACTGAAAATCACGCCTTCGCCCGCATACGGCGTTCGAAAAATTGGTGGCTGAGTCGGCTGATCCGGCAACGGAAACCCCACCTGGACGCCCGACCCGGAAACCAGGTGCACATACCAGCCTCCCGAAAACGGCGACTGTCAAGCATTCTGTCGTGTATGAGTCCATTTATGCTGCGAGTTTTTCCGGCGTGACCTCGGTGCCAGCCCCGGGGCGGCTTCGGCCAACAGACGTTTATCCGCGATGCTGTGCACGGCGGATAAACGCTAATATGTCAACCCTTCCACTCGCCATCTTGCAAAAGTCCGTCAATGACGTATATTGGTCGTCATGTTTACCATCATCGAAACCCCTACATTCGAAGCAGATGCCAGAAAAATCTGGACTGAGGAGGAACAGAGCGCGTTCTTTGCCTGGTTGGCAGCCAATCCGGAAATTGGCGATCCCATTCCGGGTAGCGGTGGATGCAGGAAGGTTCGCTGGTCGATGGCGGGTTCAGGGAAGCGTGGTGGAGTGCGAGTCATCTACTTCACCAGATTGGCAAATGGTGAGATCTGGCTGTTGGTGATCTACAAGAAGGCCGTCAAGGAGAACATACCCGCGCATATCCTGAAGTCGATTCGTGAGGTATTGGAAAATGAGTAATGAGACCCTGAGTGCTGAGGAGCTTGGCAATAAGCTGCTTCAATCTGTTAAAGAAATGAAAGCGGGCAACGCTGCGCGCGTCAGTCGTGTAGAGCCAAATGAGGTCGCACAGGCGCGTGGCAAGACTGGCCTTACACAGCGAGAGTTTGCCGAGGTACTCCATATTTCTCCACGTACGTTGCAGGAATGGGAGCAGGGGCGACGTAAACCTTCCGGGCCGGCAAAGGCGCTCATCGAGATCGCGTTTCGCCACCCGGAGGTTATTCGGGAAGACCTCGCACTCAGGGGTTAACAAAGTAGTCAACGGGACGCCAACTACGCTGCGCTGCGTTGCGGGCCATGCTGTGCACGGCGGATAAACGCTAATTTGTTAGCACCAGGAAAGCAGAGCCAGGGTGGCCTTGACAGGGTAATCCAATGGATTACTATATGATGCATGCAAACCATTGTCGAATTGCCGGAATTTCAACGCAGAGCCGTATCGCTGCTCTCCGATTCCGAAAAGCAGGCCGTTATCAGTTACCTGGCGGCGCATCCGCAGTCTGGCGCGATCATGCGGGGCACCGGCGGTATTCGGAAACTGCGGTGGGCAATTGGTAGCAAAGGAAAAAGCGGCGGTGTTCGCGTCATCTACTACTACCACAATGAAGCGATACCGCTGTTCCTTTTGACCGTTTTCGGCAAGAGCGATAAAGCCAATCTTTCCCAATCTGAACGGAATGAATTGGCCAAGCTCACGAATATCCTGACTAAGAACCACGGTGGCAAAAATGTCTGAAATTTCCAACAGCATCAGAAAAGGCCTGGAAGAAGCAGTAGCGTACTCTGAGAGCAAATGTCCGGAGGCTGTCGTGCATGAGTTTTCGCCTATTGATGTGAAGAATGTCCGGGCAAAAATGGGCATGAGCCAAAACGAGTTTGCATCGGCCTTTGGCATCAGCGTCAGTACTCTGCGGCACTGGGAGCGTGGCGATCGCGTGCCTCAAGGTCCGGCGTTGGTTCTGCTCAACGTGGTTGAGAAAGAGCCGCAAGCTGTATTGAAAGCCTTGGCGGGCTAATCGGTGCTGACAAGTCGTTCCAGCGGACCCCGAACACTCCGCACCTTTCTGCGAATGCCTTCGGTATTTTATTCGCAGAAAACCACTCCATGTTCGGCGCCGCTGAACTAGGCGTTATGCCTCGGAACCACATCCCTGATGAAGAAGGGATCAAGACGTAGGCGCGGGTTTCTCCGGGCTGGCAACCGCAATGTCGGAACAACAAGGCTTTATCGGGAGCATTGCGGATTTGTTCCAATGGGTGACGAACCTGCTCGGCGACCCCTGGTCCCGGCGCGCCTGCGGCGCGCTCGCGAGCAGGCTCGCTCCTACGCGGTCCAAGACAGCGCTTGTCGTTCTGCCTGGGGCGCCAGAACACTCCGGTAATGCTCCCGCTTTATCGGTCGCGGGTTCGTTCATCCCACAGACAGGTCGAACCCGGTAACATCCGGCCATTCAGCGCCGTATTGCCGCGGAGGAGAAACCGACAATGTATCGCTGGCTGGTGGGTTGTTGCCTGATCGGATTGCTTGGTAGCTGCGCCACGCTCAGCCAGAACGAGTGCCTGACCGCCGACTGGTATCAGATCGGGCTGCGCGACGGCTACGACGGTCAGCCGCGTGCCCGATTGGCTCAGCATCGTGATGCGTGTACGAGATTCGGCGTGCGGCCGGATGAACCGGCGTATTTCAGCGGCCGCGAGCAGGGTCTGCACCAGTATTGCACCGCCACGCGGGGTTTCGAGGTCGGCAGCGCCGGGCGCACGTATCAGCAGGTCTGTACACCGCTGACCGAGCCGGATTTCATGCGCGGTTACCTGTTGGGGCAGGATCTGCATCGTGATCGTGAACGGTTGCGGCGGATCGAAACGGACACCCGCGCACTGGAACGGCGCCTGCGTGCCGCGGACGACGCCGAAGAACGCGAATCGCTGCGAAGGCGAATCCGGTTCCTCGACGAGGATAGCGCCTTCTTGCGCCGGCAACTGCTGCAGCGTGAAGAACAGGCCTTGCAGCAGGGTTACCGCTGAATCCTGCTACCGGTGTTCGTGGCACGTCGACTGGCGCCGCTGCTGGTCGTTTGCAACAACCGCCAGCATTTTCGCCGAGCCTGGATGGCCGCAGGCTACGATTCGCCGAGCAGCCCCTGGGATTCGATGAAGCCGACGACCTGGTCCAGGCCTTCGCCGGTGCGCAGGTTCGTGAACACGAACGGGCGTTCGCCGCGCATCCTGCGGCTGTCCTGCTCCATCACTTCAAGCGATGCGCCGACGCCGTCGGCGAGGTCGATCTTGTTGATCACGAGCAGGTCGGAGCGGGTGATGCCGGGACCACCCTTGCGCGGGATCTTGTCCCCGGCGCAGACGTCGATCACGTACAGGGTGAGGTCCGACAATTCGGGGCTGAACGTCGCCGAAAGATTGTCGCCGCCGCTCTCGACGAAGACCAGATCAAGCCCGGGAAAGCGTTGTTCGAGTTCGTCCACCGCCGCCAGATTCATCGACGCATCCTCGCGGATCGCGGTGTGCGGGCAGCCCCCCGTCTCGACGCCGATGATCCGCCCGGGATCGAGTGCCGCGCGGCGGATCAGGAACTCCGCATCCTCGCGCGTGTAGATGTCGTTGGTCACCACCGCGAGCTGGTAGCGCTCGCGCAGCCGGTGGCACAATGCCTCGACCAGCGCGGTCTTTCCCGAGCCCACCGGCCCGCCGACTCCGACCCTGAGTGCCTGCGCGTTCATCTGTTCACCCATTGTTCAACCCTTGCGTAAGCGTGAAAGTCTCGGCCCATCGCATATTCCTCGCGACCCGAAGGGCGGAAGAGCGGAGTGTCATCCGCCACATGGTGCCGGTGCTACCCGGGGCCAGCGGCCTTCCTCGCGCCAGCTGGCGGATGACGGCCTTCGGCCTCTTCCGCCCTACGCCTCTTTCATCATCGGGGGTGGCCACCCGCGCCATGACGGTCAACTGCGAAACATCCGGCTGTACTGCGTTTCGTGCAGCACCGAGGACAGGATCACTCCTGGCAATCCCGCTCCCATCCCGGCGTCGTCGACCATCGTGGCCTGTTCCACGGCGCTCGCGATGGTTTCGCTCAGCGCCATCAGTAGCCGCTGCCCCTGTGTCTGCCCCAGCGGCACCAGCTTGACCGCCGCTGCGACCTGATTTTCGCACCACGACCAGAGGTAGCCTTCGAGCAGTTCCTGCCGAGGAATGTCCCACTCGCTGCCGGCCAGCGCGAACAGCGTCGCCCAGCAGGCGTCGTCGCGGCCGGCCCAGGGCTGCGCGGCGGCGACTCCGAGATCCGCCAGCAGCCGCGCCAGTGCCCGCCCCTGCGCCAGGTCCTCGGCGCGCAGTTCCGCCGTCTCGCGGCTCGCGCGCAGCCAGTCGTTCCAGTATTCCAGCGCCTGCTGGTCCTGCCTTTGCCAGGCTGCCAGCAGCCGCAGCAATGCGGGTAGATCGACCCGCGCGTGGACCCGCAGCAACTGGGCCGAGATCCAGTCCCGCACCGCCTCCTCGCTGCCGATCCAGCCGGCGTCCACTGCCTGTTCGAGGCCGGTGGAGTAGCTGTAGGCGCCCACCGGCAGCGTCGGGCTGATCAGTTGCCAGAGGCGGCGCCGCGCCGGACCCGCGTTGAATGGGGTCATGCCCGGGAGTTCCGGGAGTCAATGGGCATGCGCGTGACCATGCGCGTGGGCATGACCGCCAGCGGCGTAGGCACCGGCCTCGGGCTCGAAGGGTGCCTGCGCAAACGCGACGGTCAGCCCCAGACCGCGCAGCATCTCGTCGAGCACGTGGTCGTGCAGATAGCGCAGCCAACCGTTCCCCAGTTGCAGCGGCACATGGCGATTTCCGAGATGGTATCCGGCACGCAGCAGCAACAGGGAATCGGTCGAATGCACTTCGCTGACCGGCTCGGGTGCCGCCTCGACGCGAACGACGAGGCCGCTTCCTGCGGCGCACAGGCACTCGCCGTCACGCAGTACCTGGCCGCGCTCGAGCATCACGCCGACGTTAGTGCCATCGGTCAGCGTCGCGCGAAAACGGCTTTTCTGCCGGGTTTCGAAGGGCAGGCGGAGCACCCTGCTTTCCGTGCCTTCGGCGGGCGTCGCGCAGCGTCGGGTCAGGGTCAGCATCGCGGTCAGAACAGGAAGTAGCGCTGGCCCATCGGGACTTCGGCCAGCGGTTCACAGGTCAGCAGTTCGCCGTCGGCACGGACCTGGTAGGTTTCGGGATCGACCTCCATCTGTGGCATCCAGCCGTTCAACACCATGTCCTGCTTGCGCACGCTGCGGCACCCACGTACCGCGACCGCCCGTCGGCGCAGACCCAGCCGCTCCGGGACTCCGGCCTCGATCGCGGCACCGGACAGGAAGGTAACCGCTGTGCTCGAAATCGCCCGGCCGTGGCTGCCGAACATCGGCCGGTAATGTACCGGCTGCGGCGTCGGGATCGAGGCGTTCGGATCGCCCATCGGCGCGGCGGCGATCATGCCCCCCTTGAGGATCAGTGCCGGCTTCACGCCGAAGAACGCCGGACGCCACAGGCACAGGTCGGCCAGCTTGCCCGGCTCGATGCTGCCGACTTCGTCGGCAATGCCGTGCGTCAGCGCCGGGTTGATCGTGTACTTGGCGATGTAACGGCGCACGCGGAGGTTGTCGGCGCCTGGTTCATCCCCCGGCAACAGGCCGCGCTGCACTTTCATCTTGTGCGCGGTTTGCCAGGTGCGCAGGATCACCTCGCCGACCCGCCCCATCGCCTGGGAATCCGACGAGATCATCGAGAATGCCCCCAGATCGTGCAGGATGTCCTCGGCGGCGATCGTCTCGCGCCGGATGCGCGACTCGGCAAAGGCGACATCCTCGGGAATTCCCGGATCGAGATGGTGGCAGACCATCAGCATGTCGAGATGCTCGTCGACCGTGTTCACGGTGTAGGGACGCGTCGGGTTGGTTGACGACGGCAGCACGTTCGACCGGGCGCAGGCCTTGATGATGTCCGGCGCATGGCCGCCGCCGGCACCCTCGGTATGGTAGGTGTGGATGGTGCGGTCCTTCATCGCCGCCAGCGTGTCCTCGACGAAGCCGGACTCGTTCAGCGTGTCGGTATGGATCGCGACCTGCACGTCGTATTCGTCGGCAACCGTCAGGCAGTTGTCGATCGCGGCGGGAGTCGTGCCCCAGTCCTCGTGCAGCTTCAGGCCCAGCGCGCCCGCCTCGATCTGTTCGCGCAGCCCGGCGGGCAAACTGGCGTTGCCCTTGCCGAGAAAACCGAGATTCATCGGAAAGGCCTCGGCGGCCTCGAGCATGCGGTGGATGTGCCAGCTGCCCGGGGTGCAGGTGGTCGCGTTGGTGCCGGTCGCCGGGCCGGTGCCACCGCCGAGCATCGTGGTCACTCCGCTCATCAGCGCCTCGTCGATCTGTTGCGGGCAGATGAAGTGGATGTGGGCATCGATGCCACCGGCGGTCACGATCATGCCTTCGCCGGCGATCACCTCGGTGCCGGGGCCGACCACGATGTTCACGCCGGGCTGGGTATCCGGGTTGCCGGCCTTGCCGATCGCCTGGATGCGACCGCCACGGATTCCGATATCGGCCTTCACGATGCCCCAGTGGTCGATGATCAATGCGTTGGTGATCACGGTATCGGCAACCTCGGGAGCGGCGCGCTGGCTCTGCCCCATGCCGTCGCGAATGACCTTTCCGCCACCGAACTTAACCTCGTCACCGTAGATCGTCAGATCGCGCTCGACGCGGATGAAGAGCTCGGTATCGGCGAGACGCACGCGATCGCCGACGGTCGGGCCGTACATATCGGCATAGGCGCTGCGCGAAATCCTGACACTCATTCCCGTTCCCCTTCATGAGCTGTGTCCAGCGGCCCCATCACCCGGCCCTGGAATCCGTACACCTGCCGCGCCCCGGCATAGGCCACGAGCTGCACCGTCCGCCCCTGCCCCGGCTCGAAACGCACGGCCGTGCCCGCGGGAATATCGAGGCGAAAACCACGCGCCTGCTCGCGGTCGAAGTCCAGCGCGTTATTGACCTCAAAGAAGTGGTAGT
>SLHN01000014.1 GCA_007136145.1 Thioalkalivibrio sp. | reverse complement strand
TGTCATCCGGCATCCTCATCGTGTGGACGAAAAAAAAGGCGGCCGGCGGGTTTCACCGCCGGCCGCCCCTCTGTCCTGAAACCTGAGAGTTTGCGTTGCAACCAACGCCCCCTTCGGTGGACCGCGAACGGCCGCTCTCCAGAGCCTGCCTGCGATCACCTCCCCGGTCCGGGTGGCCTGAGCGATTCCGGGCGGATGTTGCGCCTTCGGCGGCCGTCCGCGCTGGCGGGCGGCACTCTTCCAGGTAGGTGTAGCCACGGAAAATCCGCAGCTGGCAGAGTGGGCAGTCTAGCTCAAACTGGCCCTGTGGTGAAACCCCAACCCCATGTTCGCACCCGGAATCACCTCAGTGCTCGATCCTTGTTACTGCATCCGAAAGTCAAGTCCATTTGCAGTGCAATTGTCCCGGGATCATGCAGGTTTTGGCTTTAAGTACCTGAGACTGAAACCAGACTGTAACTTTTCCACAATCTCTGTGGATAACTCTGTGGATCATCTGTAGCCAACGTTCTGAAAGGCCCATTGCCGCTGGGCTTCGATCAAACCGAACATTTTTTGCCCATATAAATTAACTGATTGTTTTATATAGCCTTTAAAGTTTTCTTATGGAGATCGCCACACGATCCACGAAAACGATTCACTCAATCCCATCGAACACCGCGCATGTGAATAAACGCATTCGGTCACGCGACGGGATACCGCCAGTGGGTGGCTCGGCCACGACTCGCCGCAGCCCACGCAGCAGCAACACGCAGGGTGTCAATCAACACCGCAGGATCAGGACCCACGAGACCCGAGGGCGGTTACGGCAAAGAATCGCTTCAGGACCATATGCCGATCGACCTGCCCAACCCCAAACGCGCGCGCCGAAGCCACCACCGGCAACGAGGTTCCGAACAGCCAGCGCAGGGATTCCATCGAACGCAGCATGATCTCGTTTTCCCAACGGCGCTTGCGCGTGTAGGTCTGAAGTGCGGAGGGACTGGCGGGACCCCCGGCGGCGGACCCCGGCACCACCCTGAGCAACTCCCGTACATCGGCAAAACCCAGATTCAACCCCTGTCCCGCAAGCGGGTGAATCGTGTGCGCGGCGTCGCCAAGAAGAACCAGTCGCCCCCGCGCATACTCCTGCGCCTGACGCCCGATGAGTGGCCACGCGGCGCGGGGCGATACCGATTCGATATCGCCCAAACGGCCGCCCAGCGCGTCCCTGAGAGCCTGTGCGAAAGCGTCGTCATCGAGTTGCATGACGTCCTGAGCCGACGTGTCGGGCAGTGACCAAACGATCGAGCAGCGGCCGTCGGCCAGGGGTAGAAAAGCGAGTATCGATCCGTGGTCGAACCGCTGCCAGGCCGTATCCTGGTGCGGAAACCGGGTTGCCACAGTCGCCACGACCGCCGTTGCATGATAGGGATTACGGCGAACCGCGATTCCGGAGCGCGTGCGTAAAGGCGACTCCGCGCCGTCCGCGGCCACAAGCAGCCTTGCCCCCAGAACGCGCTGATCCGCCAGATGCACATCGATACGGTCCAACCGCCAATCGAGCGCACGCCAATTCGTGTCGGGCAGCAAGACCACACCCGCGTTCTCCAGAGCTTCCCAAAGGCTTGCTTCCAGCGCCAGATGCTCGACCGTCCATCCCAGCACCGGGACGCCGACTTCATCCGCATCGAACCGCAGTGCCGCACCGCTGTTCGCATCCCAGACATCCATGCGATGGAAAGGATGCCCGCGCCGTCGCAATACGACTTCCGCAACACCCAGATTCTCGAGCAGCGCCATTGATGCCACGTTCAATGTCGCGACCCGTGTGACCGGTGCCGCATCGGAGAAAACCGGGCGCGGCCTGCGCTCGATCAGCGCGACACGGTGGCCCGCATTGGCCAGACCCAGGGCCGCCGCGGCACCCGCGGCCCCACCGCCCACGACGACACAGTCGAATGGTTCCGAATATTCCATCGTCATTGGCGACTCCTCAGGACCCGGCCTAACTCTGGCCCGGCCTGGCTGACGGTTTCGGCGACAAAGTCGGAATGGCGCGCAGGCTTTGCCTGGGCAGCGGTTGCAACCCCATCGCCTGCGCCGCCCACGCGCGCCGCAGAGGATCAACGCGATCGAGCAGCAACATCGCTCCACCCAGCGCATGGGGTAACAGCCCACGGTCCGCCAACAGGCCTCGGGCCAGAAAATCGGTCGCCGTTGCCACACGTTCGATATCGGAAGCCCGGGCACGCGAATACGCACTGAGTAATTCGGGAATGCCGGGATCCGATGCCCGCGACAGAACACCAGCCAGCACCGCAACATCACGCAGCGAAAGGTTGAGACCCTGCCCCGCAACCGGATGCAGCCCATGGGCAACGTTGCCCGCGAGGACCAGACGCTGATCATGAAGCCGCCTCGCCCTCACCATTTCGAGCGGAAAACAGGCCACCGGTCCGACCGCGCGCAGGCGGCCGAGGCGCCAGCCGAATGCCCTTTGCAACGCCTTGACTCGATCCACCTCCCCCAGGCTCAGGCGGGCAGCACAGGCTTCCGGGGGTGCCACCCAGACGATGTTCATCCGCCCCCCGGACTGCGGCAGGAGTGCCAGTGGCCCTTCCGGCGTGAACCGCTCGAAGGCACGCCCGCGATGCGGCCGCGAAGGCTCGATGTCGAATACCAGCGCATCGGCATCATAACGCCGGCGCAGCACTTCGATCCCTGCTGCCGACCTGGTCTCGGAGGATGAACCGTCGGCGGCCACCACCAGCCGAGCGGCGACACGATGACGACCATCCGGCCCGGCGATCACCACACCGCGCCGTCCATCGGCAGCCGCTTCGAGCTGCTCCAGCCTTGTCTGCTCGAGCAGCTGCGCATCGGTCGCCGCGAGTGCCGTGGCAAGCATGGCTTCGATTCTGGCCGCCGGAACCACCTGGCCCAGCGCTGCAACGCCATGGCTCGAAGCATCCATTACCACACCGCCGAAGCCGCTCCGGCGGCTGACGTGGATCTCCTTAATCGCCTCCGCGTGTTCCATCAGCGGTGCCCAGTAGCCGAGATCGTCCAGGATCGTGACCGAGCCGGCAGAGAGCGCGTAACCACGTGTATCGCGGCTGTGCCCGGGGTCGGCTTTTCGTCGGCCGCGCTCCGCAAGGACTACCTGATGGCCAGCACGGGCCATCACGCAGGCCAGAAGCGCACCCACCGGACCCGCACCAATGATCAAGACATCGCAGTTCCTTCTGCGCGCCTTCATCATGCGGCTCCGGATCGCGAAGTGACTTCAGCCGCCATGCACGACTCGATCTCCGCCACGGTCTTCGGGCATTCTCCGCTCAAGACCTCGTGCCCGGAGCGGGTCAGCGCGACGTCGTCCTCGATGCGAACCCCAATCCCGCGGAGTGCCTTGGGCGCCTTGGTCTGGGGGCCGAAGTACAGGCCGGGCTCGACGGTCATTACCATGCCAGGTTCAAGCAGACGCCAGGTATCGCCAATGCGGTAATCGCCGACATCGTGCACATCGAGCCCAAGCCAGTGCCCGGTGCGGTGCATGTAATAGGGCTTGAAGGCTTCCTTGCGAATCAGATCCGAGGGTCGACCCTTCAGCACGCCCAGAGCCCGCAGACCACGGGTGATTGTTGCCACTGCCGCATCGTGCGGATCGTTCCAGTGATTCCCGGGAACGGCCTTGGCAATGGCCGCGGCCTGCGCCTCCAGGACCACCTCATAGACTTCACGCTGCTCCGCGCTGAACCGTCCCGAGACCGGGAACGTCCGAGTGATATCCGACGCGTATCCTCCGTACTCGCAACCCGCGTCAATCAGCAGGAGATCGCCATCACGGAGGGGACTCCTGTTCTCGATGTAATGCAGAATGCAACCATTCTCGCCGCCGCCGACAATCGAATGGTAGGCGGGCTCTGTGCCGTGCCGGCGAAACTCGTGCAGCAATTCGGCCTCGATCTCGTACTCGATCATCCCTGGCCTGCAAACCTGCATCGCGCGTCTGTGAGCATTGGCCGAAATCGTCGCGGCGTGACGCATCATGCGGAATTCCCCAGCCTGTTTGAACAGCCGCTGCTCGTGCAGATGATGTTCAAGCGCAAAGAACTCGCAAGGAGCTCGAACCCCGGACCGGACCTTTGAGCGCACCTGATTTACCCACCCGAACAGCCGCCGATCCAGTGCCTCGCTATGGCCGAAGGGCGCGCACAGCGTGGTCCGATTCTCCATCAAGCCCGGCAGGATCTCACCGATGTCACCGATCGGAAATGCACAGTCGGCACCGTAAGCGGCGATCGCACCTTCCGGCCCCGCCCGACGCCCACTCCAGGTCTCCATGACAGGATCCCGGTCTCGGCAGAAGAGCACGTACTCGCCGGCATCGCGCCCCGGAACCAGGACAGCCACCGCATCCGGCTCCGGAAAACCGGTCAGATAAAGAAAATCGCTGTCCTGACGAAACGCGTATTCGACATCGCGGTTACGCAGGCGCTCGCTCGCCGCGGGTATGACCGCGATCGAATTCTTGCCCATGGCCTGCATCAGGCGTTGCCGGCGCCGGGCGAATTCCTTCAGGGTAATGGTCGGCGTCTTCATTGCAGGGGGATCCGGCTCCTGGGTTGGGCGGGCGCCAATTCGTCAGCCAACAACATGACCCCGATGCGCACGTATTCGTTCAACTCGGCCAGCGCCCGCTCGCTATCCTCGCTCTCCTCCGGTTCCGTATCAATCCTTGCGATCTCGGCGAAGTCCCGAAGTATCTCGACCGCCTCCGCCGATGGCTTGAGCCCCCCAACGCGAGGAGTCTGCCCGATACCACCAAGAAAACCGTCTACCCACTGGCCCAGAGAATGGGTACGGACCACCAGGTCCTCGCCATCGTCAGGCAGCAGTGGCTCGAAGCCAAGATCGGTGTCATTCAGCGCCCGCAATACGCTCAGGCGCAGGGCCTCCACAGTCCGGTGAAACGCATCCGCGTTGCCGTCCGGCACCGGGCGCCGCTGCCCCAGCACCTGCTCCAGGTGCGTGCCCGACAGGCTGGCGTCTGCCACCAGGCAACCGGTAAGCAGTCCGTGCGCGGTTGGCACCGAACACGACACGCCTGCCGAGAGGAGGACCTGCTCCAACTCGCCCCATTCCGGGAATGACCCTGGCGCCATCAGAAGGCCTCCAGCCTTGCTTCGTACGGGAACAGCAGCATGCGGTAAATCCGATCGCCGAATTGCATGTGGGTGAACTGGGGTTCGCCCAGTTTGATGGCATTGTCGCCCTGCGCGGACATCGCCCGAAGACCGAAATGGCGCGCCTCGATAAGGTCTGCAAGCAGACGCTCGAGCTCCGACCGACTGATCGTACCCGTATTGTCGACAATTCGGCAGGGTCTGCCGTTATGTGCAACAGATTCGATGATCGTGGCATCGGGGCCAGGCGGCGGGGTAGTCGTCATCGGTCTGCACCTCGAAAGGCTCACGCTTTCCCGAGCATTGTGGCGGCGAGTCCGACCCCCCGCAACCGCGGCGAAACCCGCGGCCTTCAGTTGCGCGAAACGACAGCCCGTTTCCCGCCCGCGGCCGGGTGTGCGGGTCCGGGCCCATCGCATCGGTTGACGCTCGGATACCAGCGCTCCTAGACTCCATGTTGCGCGATACCGCGCACAGCCGGCTCCCTGACCCTGCTTCGCTCGCGCGTTTGGGACAGGGGTAGACAAACGATCGGTTTCACTACCATAACGCCAGGGGTCCGAACAAACCATGGAGACCGCCAAGCCCGCCGAGGTGGATGCCACCGTCGATCGCCTGGAAACAGCCATCATGCGACTGGTGGAGCGCTATACGACGCTACAGGAGGAAAATCAGTTGCTCCATGAACAACTTCGACAGATGCGGGCTGACCGCGCGGCCATGAAGGAGCGGACCGAACAGGCAAGGCATCGAGTCGAGGGCATGATCTCCCGCCTGCGCACGATGGAGCACCCAGAATGAACCGCAACGCCGATCCCATCCGAGTCACCATTCTTGGCAAGGAATATCAAGTCACTTGCCCGCCCGACGAACGTGCCGACCTCTATGCCTCCGCCAATCTCCTCGACGAGCGCATGCGCGCGGTTCGCGACGGGGGCCGTGTCGTGGGCGCCGAACGTATCGCGGTTATGGTGGCGCTCAATCTCGCACATGAGTTGCTGGTCTGCGGGAGATCTCTCGAGCGATTCGACACCCGAACCCAGGATCGCTTGCAGGCTCTGGCCAACAGCGTTGAAAAAAGCTTGCAGGAAACTGCACGTGACGGTACAAATGGCCCATAATGTCGGTTCGGGCGTGCTTCTGCGACGTTCGTGAGTGGCCGGGTGGTACCCTTGAGCCTAATTGTCAACCACGGGAATCGAGAACTTTCGGGTGGTTGAGCATGTCCGCCCCGTGCGGAAAGCCTGTAAGCCCGGAGTCTTGTCCCACCTGAACCTCCGGTTCAAGGTCGAAGGCCACCACGGCGCGCGCGGTGCACGCCCCCTTACACCAGCCTGAAAGTCGCCTGCGGGGTGCAGTGAGGCGTAGCCGAACCGCAACCGCTTCAGGGCAAGCCCCCAACCAACGTCCAGACCGCCATCGGCGCGGTCACCGCGCTGAGGACACAAGTCACATCAGCCGTTGCGGGTGTCCCCGCGAACACCGGGTTTTCAAGACCGCCAATCTGCGTTTCTGATAGAACTGTGGCCATGAAGGCGTCTTTCGCCATCCTGCTGAAAAGGAACCCCGATGCGCTACTGGCTGATGAAATCGGAACCTGATGTCTTCGGCATCGACGACCTGGAGCGAGTCGGCGTGGAACCCTGGGAAGGCGTGCGCAATTACCAGGCTCGCAACATGATGCGAGATGAAATGACCAGGGGTGACCTCGCCTTCTTCTACCATTCGAATACCCAGATTCCCGGCATCGTCGGAATCATGCGGATCGCCCGGGAAGGCTATCCGGACGACGCCGCGTTCGACCCGGAGCACACCTACCACGACCCGAAAAGCAGCCCGGACAACCCGCGCTGGTACCGGGTCGATGTCGCCTTCGAGGAGAAATTCGACACAGTAATCCCACTGGCCTGGCTGAAGGAACAACCCGAGCTGGAAGACTGCCCACTGGTACGGAAAGGCAACCGCCTCTCGATCATGCCGATCACGGAGGCACAGTGGAATTTCATCCTCGGTCACGCACAACGGCGCTGAACCATTCGCCATGATCAACCCCCAAAGCGGAACGAGCTGCGATCACGCATCCGCACCCGTCCGTCGCAGCCGGAGGCCGCTCCTACCACCCCGTGTGTACGGCCTGTTGCCCCGATAAAACGCCACGAGACAGGATGCCCACGCTCTACCATTTCACCACCGACCCCAAGGCCCAACGCCTGCGGCTGGCCTTTGGCGCGAAGCAGGTTCCACTGAAGCTTAAACCCGTTGGCTGGTTCGACGACGAAACTTTCTTCGACCTCGGCATCGCCAGGCAATCGCCGGTAATGCGTCTGGCGGACGGCACGTTACTAACTGACAGCGTCGCCGTGCTGTCGGAGATCGACCGCTTGCTGCCGGCCGAGCCCTTGCTGCGTATCGGGGTCATCGATAACGCGGCATGGTCCGCGCTGTTGGAGTGGCGCAACAAGGTGGACGCGGTGCTCGAGCGCCTTTACGCCCCGCTGGCAGCCGGTTTCCGCGGCATCGGAGACGACGCCGACGCTCTTGCCGATTTCAAGGCCGGAGCTCGGCATCGTTTCGGCCTGACCCTCGAAGAACTCGCTAACGACCGCTACGACGGCTTCGGCCAGTTCTCCAAACTGTCACGCCTGCCAGAACTGGCGCGGCACCTCGCCCACGAACGCTTCTACATCGGTCGACTGAGCATCGCCGACTGCCTGCTCGCCGCCGACCTGTATCCTCTGCAGATGCATGATGGAATCAACCTTCCGGTCGATCTCCTCTATTACCTGCGGCGGGTCGAAGAGGCCTGCCAGATCGAACTCAACCATGACTGGCTGGCCCGATGAAGGTGACGCCCGGGCACAGGGATCGCAACGACCTTTTCCCTGGCAGCCTGTCGGAGTTGGGTGCCCTTAGCGACCCGTATGGCCCACCAGCGTGAAAGTAGATCCCGCAGTTTGCCTTGAGACGAAGCCGAACCGCACCGAGACCGCCATCCATTTTCACAGCGAGACCACGCGATGACACTTGAACAACTACTGCATTACCTCGACCACCACCTCGACCAGCGCTTCCTCGACGGCAACGCCGGTGAAACCCTGGCCAAGGCACGCGCCGGAGGCCATCATGAACCGGTGGCCGGGGAAATCCTGGTCGCGCTGATGGACGGCGCCGGCGCCGATTCCCCAGAGAAGGCGCTCGACCGCGCCTCCGCCGTGAAGGCGATCGGACCGCTGCGTCTGCAATACATGAAGGACGATGCCCCCGTGGAAGGCTTCCGGCTGGTCGAGAAAACGATCACCACCATCGACGCCGCGTACAACGAAGAGGCCCTGGCCGCGAAACAGGGCTGATTCCCGAATGGTGCGGTTCGGCTTCGCCTCACGGCACCTAAGCCAAGGGACCGCGCAGGGTGTCAATGGGCGCAGCGAATTGCACCGCCCGAGTCGCGATGGTCGGGGGTCAGACCCCAACTCCATCGCCTTGCCGGCACGACGACGTCAGCGCAGGAACAACGGATAGGCGGGGTTATCCGATTCCTCCCACCATGGGTACCCAAGCTCCTCCAGGAAATCCCGGAAACGATCACCATCGGCTTCCGGCACCTGCATGCCGACCAACACGCGTCCGTATGCCGCTCCATGGTTCCGATAATGAAACAGGCTGATGTTCCAGGTCGCGCCCATTCGGGCAAGGAAATGCATCAGCGCGCCGGGCCGTTCCGGAAACTCGAACCGGTAAAGCGTCTCGTTCTCCACATGGCTGGCATGTCCGCCGACCATATGACGCAGGTGCAGCTTCGCGACTTCGTTGTCCGTCATGTCGAGGATCGGATAGCCCTCTGCGCTGAGTCGCTCCAGCACCTCCT
>SLHN01000049.1 GCA_007136145.1 Thioalkalivibrio sp. | reverse complement strand
CATTAAGAGCTTGGGAAGCTCCCGTTCTACCATTGAACTACACCCGCGCTGAAACCGGATTGTATGCGCTCGCCGGCCAGCACTCAATGCGCGACCCGGGGGGCTCATGCAAATCTTGCTGAACGGCGAGCCGCACGAGGTCATGGCGCCGGCTGTGGGCGGTGGTGTCACGCTGGGCCACCTGGTTGCCACGCTTGGTTTGGTTGGGCGGCGGCTGGCCATCGAAGTCAATCAGGAATTGGTGCCGCGCAGTGAACACTCCAGCTTCCGTCTCGCGCCCGGCGATCGCGTCGAAATCGTCCAGGCCATCGGCGGCGGCTGAACCCATGACAACACCACAGCCCAGGATTCGCATGAACCCCGTGGATGCAACTGACGCAGCTGATACCTTTCGGATCGGCGACCGCTCCTTCACTTCCCGTCTGCTCGTTGGAACCGGGAAATACAAGGACCTCGACGAGACCGGACGTGCGATCGAGGCCAGTGGTGCCGAGATCGTCACCGTGGCGATACGGCGCAGCAACATTGGCCAGAACCCCGGTGAACCGAATCTGCTGGATGTGGTCCCGTTAGACCGCTATACGCTGCTGCCCAATACCGCGGGCTGTTATACGGCCGAGGAGGCAGTCCGCACCTGCCGGCTTGCGCGGGAGCTTCTTGATGGTCATAACCTGGTGAAGCTAGAGGTGCTCGGTGACCCGAAAACGCTGTATCCGGATGTCTTCCAGACGGTAACCGCGGCCGAAACCCTGGTGGCCGAGGGCTTCGATGTGATGGTGTACACCACCGACGACCCGCTGCTGGCGCGGCGCCTCGAACAGATTGGCTGCCACGCAATCATGCCATTGGCGGCCCCGATCGGGTCCGGGCTGGGCATCCAGAACCGCTACAACATCCGCGAGATCGTCGCGAACGCGGGGGTGCCCGTGCTGGTTGATGCCGGGGTCGGCACCGCTTCGGATGCGGCCATCGCCATGGAGCTTGGCTGTGATGGAGTCCTGATGAACACGGCGATTGCCTTGGCGCGTGATCCGGTGCTCATGGCTAGCGCGATGAAACACGCGATCATCGCTGGGCGCGAGGCCTATCGCGCAGGACGAATGATGCCGAAGTTGCACGCCAGTGCGTCCTCGCCCGAAACCGGTTACTTCTTTACTTGAGTCGATGACGAGTCCCGAATTTTGTGATCCCGGCGTACGCAACCGGCGGGTCAGGAGTTTCGTGCGTCGCGAGGGCCGCCTGACGGCCGGTCAGCAGCGCGCGTTGGAACTGCTCTGGCCGCGCTTCGGGGTTGCCTCTGGGGCTTCGATGGTCGACCTCGCGGCAATTTTCGGGCGCGTTGCCCCCGTGACCCTGGAGATCGGGTTCGGGAATGGCGAAACTCTCGCCAAGCAGGCGGAGCAACAGCCCGAGCGCGACTTCATCGGTGTCGAGGTGCACCGGCCGGGAGTCGGGCATCTGCTCGGAGAGATCGACCGGCGCGGCCTTTCCAATGTCCGCATCTTCAACCACGATGCGGTCGAGGTTCTCGAGCGCTGCGTTCCCCCGGCGAGCCTGGATACCGTTCAGATTTTTTTCCCGGATCCCTGGCACAAGAAACGGCACCATAAGCGCCGATTGATTCAACAGGACTTCATGCGCTTGCTGGCGTCACGGCTGAGTACCGGAGGTGTGGTGCATTTGGCGACGGACTGGGACGACTACGCCGTGCACATCCAGGCTGTCCTTGACGGGATGCAGGATCTCTTCGTGCCGGAGGGGCCGCAGCCAGTCCCTGAACGGCCTGGTCACCGGTTGGCGACCCGGTTCGAGCGGCGCGGGGAGCGTCTGGGTCATCGGGTCAGCGATTTCCTTTACCGGCGCCGGGGCGGGAAGCCCGCGGTGGTACGTTAGCTGCAGTTCAGGATTCCCGATTCCTGGCCGCTATCGGCCAGTGGTGAATGCCCGTCGCGCTGATTGTCGTGAGGCGCAGCCGAACCGCACCGATACCACGCCGGCCGTGTCACCAGTGCGCCTGGGCCTCGAACGGCGCAATTCGCTGTGCTCATTGACACCCTACGTACCCACCTTTCATGTTGCTGGGTGGCAGGCATCGCCATGAAAGTAAGCCCGCCGGTCGGTGCCCGATCTACATGGAGGCCTTGACCACTAACACGGGACAGGTGGCCTTGCCGATCACGCGTTCGGAGACACTGCCCATGAGCAGGCGCCCGAGCCCCGTGCGGCCGTGGCTGCCGACAATGATCATGTCCGCGGACTTGTTTTGCGCCGTAGCGATGATGACCTCGTCAGGGCGTTTTCCCTGCTCGATCACGATTTCGATCTCGATCCGTTCCCGGGCCGCCGCGTTTCTGACACGTTCGACCGCGGCCTTGGATTCGGCTTGAGTCTCCGGGTCGCTGTCGGGTGGAATCACAGTGAGTGCGGTCAATGGGAGAGAACATTTTTCCACCAGGCGCAATGCGGAATAGGCGGCAGCATCGCCAAGTCGGGATCCGTCAGTCGCTACCACCATGCCCTGCTCTGGCATCCTGGTGCCGCGCGGAACCACAAGCACGCTACAGGTCGCCAGCCCTATCACCTTGGCGGTGGAGTCGCCCACCATCAGGCGGGCGAGATCGCTGCGGGTGCGGCGGCCGATCACGATGATGTCCGCATGTTTTTCGTTGGCGACCCGGACGATCTCGTGGTAGGGGTCGGCCCCCTGGCGGAGTACGGTCTCCGTGTGGACCCCGGCCTTCTTCGCTACCTCTGCCAGGCTGTCTATTTGATTCTGCGCCTCTTTTTCGGCCTGCTGCACTCGGTCGGGTACCAGGGCTTCGTACTCTGGGTTGGTCAGTACGACCCTTGTCACCACCAGGCGCGCATCGCAGCGACGAGCCATTTCGAGTGCCGTGGTCTCGGCAGCCGCGCTGTAGTCCGAGCCATCGGTTGCCAGAATGATCGTCTGAAAACGCCCTACGGGCGAGAGATCCTCGGTCATTGCGCGACTCCTTAGGTTACACCGGAAGGATTGTGAGGATACCTCAGGCCGTGAGAATCAGCATCAGCATCCTTGACCGGAACGCCGGCAGGAGCTCGGGCGCATTGTCGCGAAAGCACGTTTTGCTTCGGAACTGCGGTAATGAAATAATTCCCCGTTTTTGTGACGGGTTGGCCGTCGTTCGTAAATGACGCGACCGGCTGAGACCGTCGGAACCTCCTCTTGGGAAGCGCATGGAAAATCTGACACTGACCACGGACATGATCGTGGTGCTCGCCTTGCTCGCGTTCACGATCTTTCTGTTCGTGTCCGAGGTGGTGCGCGTCGATGTTGCCGCGGTTTCGGTGATGGTGCTGCTTGGTTTGCTGAGCCTGGTGCCGGGTCTCGGTGGCATCACCGACACGGACAAACTGTTTGCGGGGTTTGCGTCGAACGCGGTGATCTCCATCATCGCAGTGATGATCATCGGTGCCGGCCTGGACCGCACCGGGGTGATGCACCGGGTTGCGGCTTTCATCATGCGCGTTGGCGGCACCACCGAAACCCGGATCATCCCCACGGTTTCGGGCACGGTGGGCCTGATTTCCAGCTTCATGCAGAACGTCGGTGCCGCGGCGCTGTTCATGCCGGTCATGAGTCGGATCTCGAACCGCCTCAACATTCCACTGTCGCGCTTGTTGATGCCGATGGGTTTTGCGGCGATCGTCGGTGGAACCATCACCATGGTAGGTTCCAGCCCGCTGATCCTGCTGAATGATCTGCTGCCTCAGGGTATGGAGCCGTTCAGCCTGTTCGACGTGACTCCGATCGGGCTGGCCCTGCTGGCCAGTGCGATCGTTTATTTCGTGGTGCTGGGGCGCTTCGTGTTGCCGTCGGCGGTGACCAAGGGCGGGGGCGGCGAGAGCACCGCGGATTATTTCCGTCGGGTGTATGGCCTGAACTATGAGATCCGCGAGGTCCGGGTTGGCAGCGATAGCGCGCTGATCGGAATGACCGTGGCCGAAACCGAACAGAAGTACGGTATCGTGCTGATTGGCAGCTACGTCAACGATGATCTGCGCATCGGTCCATGGAGCGGCTATGAGATCGAGAAAGGCGCCTATCTGGCTGTACTCGGCGCCGCCGACGCAATTGACGCATTTGTCGACGCCAGTGGGGTCCGCCCGCGGCGGGAGCTCAAGGTCTTCGGCAATGCCATGGCGCCGGCAAAGTCGGGTATCGCTGAATTGGTCATCGCGCCGGGGTCGCGTCTGGCGGGAAAGACGGTTACCGATGTGGCCATGCGCCGTACATACGGTCTTTCAGTGTTGCGTCTGCGACGCGGGGAGGAAACGATCCGCGAGGGGTTGCGAGATATCCCGCTGCAGTCCACCGATGCGCTGGTCGTTCACTGCGACTGGGAATCGCTCGCTCGGCTCGAGAGTGACCGCGATTTCGTGATCGTGACCAGCGATTATCCGCGCGAGCAGTTACGGCCAACCAAGGTGCCGCACGCCCTGTTCTTCCTTGCCGTGGCACTGGGCATGATTCTCTTCACGAACCTGCCGTTGTCGGTCGCGCTGCTAACCGGCGCCCTGGGCATGATCCTGACGGGCGTAATCGACATCGACGACGCCTATCGGGCCGTCAGCTGGAAGACCGTGTTTCTCCTGGCGAGCCTTATTCCGCTCGGTGCGGCGGTGGAAAACACCGGCACGGCTGCCTGGATCGCGCAGAACACCCTCGATATTCTGGGGCAGGTCTCGCCCTGGGTGCTGCAGGCGACCATCTTCGCGCTCGCCACCTTCTTTACCCTGGTGATGTCGAATGTCGGTGCGACGGTCCTGCTGGTGCCACTGTCGATCAATTTCGCGATGGCGGCGCAAATGGCCGGAATGGACGCTGACCCCCGGGTTTTCGCGCTCACCGTGGCCATCGCTACCTCGAATTCCTTCCTCATCCCCACCCACCAGGTCAATGCCCTGATCATGGGCCCGGGCGGATACCGGGTGAAGGACTACCTGAAGGCGGGCAGTCTCATGACCATTCTGTTCATGGTCGTTGCCCTGTTCATGCTCAACATCGTTTTCTAGTTATGCTTGGGCCTACCCTATCCTTGCCGAGGAGAAATCCCCATGTCCCAAAAACACCCCGTCATCGCCGTTACCGGATCTTCGGGTGCCGGTACTTCAACGGTAAAGCGCTCGTTCGAGTATATTTTTGAACGTGAGAAGATCAAGCCCGTGGTCATCGAGGGCGACAGCTTCCACCGCTATGACCGCAAGGCAATGAAAGCCGCAATGCAGGCTGCCGAAGCCGAAGGCAACCCAGCGTTTTCCCACTTCGGACCCGACGCCAACCTCTTTGGCCGCATCGAGGAGTTGTTCCAGACGTATGGTGAGACGGGTCAGGGGCAGAAACGCTACTACCTGCATTCCGATGAAGAGGCGGAATTTCACAACAGGCGCATGGGTACCAGCCTTGGTCCGGGGGAGTTCACCCCCTGGGAGGACATCGAACCCGATACCGATCTGATGTTCTACGAGGGTTTGCATGGACTGGCCGCCGACCGTGATGTCGACATCTCCCGCCACGTGGACCTTGGCATTGGCGTGGTGCCGATCGTGAACCTCGAGTGGATTCAGAAAATCTTCCGTGACAATGAGGAGCGGGGGTATTCGGCCGAAGCCATCGTCGACACCATCCTCAGGCGCATGCCCGACTACGTGAAGTACATCACGCCGCAGTTCTCCCGGACCCACATCAATTTCCAGCGGGTGCCGACGGTGGATACGTCCAACCCGTTCATCGCGCGTGATATCCCGACGCCCGACGAAAGCCTGGTGGTGATCCGGTTCAGCGACCCCAAGCGTTTTGGTGTCGATTTCCCCTACCTGCTGAATATGCTGCACGACTCGTTCATGTCGCGGCCGAACACGCTCGTTGTTCCCGGTGGCAAGATGGGTCTGGCGATGGAGATCATACTCGCTCCAATCATCCACGATATCCTCGACCGCCGGGGGTAGCGTACAAGACCATCCGGTAGCGTAGGGTGCCGTGAGGCGCAGCCGAACCGCACCGATACCACGCCGGCCGTGGTTCCACGGGCCTCGAGCGGTGCAATTCGCTGCGCTCATTAACACCCTGATATGGATTGCATCGCAACTATCTGTGCCAAAGGGATCTTTTTTTGGCGCAGATATTCGCCAATCCCGAAGACTTCATGGATTGCGATGCGATCCATGGGGTCTACAGACGTCAGCATCAGGGGCGGTGCCCATCGCCATGATCGTTGGCACGAAGACCGCATCGGGGGAGGCTGCCCCATCGATTCCCAAGCCCCGCGGTCGCGGGGCTTTTTTCCGTCCGGGCGTTGCTCGGCTAGCATGGTGCGCCTGTTCAAGACGGAGATCTGCTCGTGTTCCGTTTGCTCGTTCGCCAGCCAGAGCGGCAACTGGAGCGTTTTCGCGCGCGCTTTGCCGGGCGAAACGTGATCGTGCATCGTGGGTTTCCCGGGGAGTGGTTGGAGGAATTGCTGAAGCAGCCTGGTGGTGGCGGCCATTTCCGGATCGACTCCAGGCCCTTGCCGACCCGGCGCCCGACGCCGATCGAATGGCTGGTGCAAACGCATCTGTTACCGTTGGATCTACCTTATCCATTCCTGCTTGGCGTTCGCGAAGAATGCGCGCTGGTCCGGCACCTTACGCGGGGAATGCATACAGTGCATCCATCCGAAATCGCCTGGTTTCTGGAGGAGTTGGAGGAACGGCATCACGCACGCCTGGTCTTTGCCAGTGAACCGGGCAGGGTCGAGGTCCACCGAGGTATGCCGATGAACGACAACGAGGCATTGAGCATGTTGGAGCATTTGACCGGATGACGACCACGCCCAGATTTTTTTCCGCGACGGCTCAGGACAGTGAACCGGGCGCGTTGGTGCAGTCCCTGGCGGCTGGCCTTGCGCTGGATGCAACGGCCTCGGAGTCACATTTCGGGATCCTTTACCTGTCGGATGCAATGGCGCGTCACGGCGACGCGGTTCTGAAGGGGCTGCGGGCAGCCACCGGTGTCGCACACTGGACCGGCTGCGCGGGAACGGCCTTGATCGTGGACCGCGAGGAAATCTACGATCGGCCAGCCGCGGTCGCCATGGTGGGCGAGCTATCACCCGATGCCTTCCACCTGATTCGCGGTCCCGTCGATTCGCTCGAAGGGCTGCGGCAGCAATTGCAGGGATTCGTATCTCCGGAGGAACCGGCACGCCTGATTCTCCACGCGGATCCTGGATTCGCCGGCCTCGAAGACCTGCTTACCCGGATCGACCAGGAAACCGCGTGGTTTACCACCGGTGGTGTGAGCTCCGGCCAGGGTGAAGTGATTCAGTTCGCTGGTGACGTTGTTGCCGGCGGGGTGTCGGGGCTGGCCCTGCGCGAGACCGTGCCGCTGGCCGCGCGCCACACCCAGGGCTGTTCCCCGTTGCCGGGTCAGCATAGGCTGACCGAGACCTGGCGCAACATCATCGTCAAGCTCGACGAGCGGCCGGCGCTACCGGTGTTCCGGGAAGTGATCGGCGATGTGCTTGCCCGTGATCTTCGCCGCGCCCTCGGCTACGTCCATATCGGGCTCCCGATCAGCGGTTCGGATACCGGGGATTACCGGGTCCGGAACATCATCGGTATCGACCTGGATCGTGACCTGCTCGCCGTCGGCGAGATGTTGAACCAGGGGGACCCCATCCTGTTCGTGCGCCGCGACGGTCAGGCGGCGCGGGACGACCTGGAGCGTATGCTGGAGGAAATCCGCGTGCAGTGTCCGGGGGGTATACGTGGCGGGATCTATGTCAGCTGCCTGGGTCGCGGTCGGCACCAGTTCGGCGATGAGGGCACCGAACTCATGATCGTTCAGGACGCACTGGGCGATGTGCCGCTGGTCGGCTTTTTCGCCAACGGCGAGATCTTCGCGAACCGCCTCTATGGCTACACCGGCGTTCTGACGCTTTTCACCTGAACGCCTTTCGACCGGGAGTGCACCAACGATGAAATACCGTCCGCTCGGCCGCACCGGAATCGACGTCAGCCTGATCGGGCTCGGCACCATGACCTGGGGCGAGCAGAATACCGAAGCCGAGGCTTTCGAGCAGCTCGACTTCGCACTGGAGCAGGGCGTGAACCTGATCGATGCAGCCGAGATGTATCCGGTACCGCCCCGGTCGGAGACGCAGGGCCTTACCGAGACCTACATCGGCCGCTGGCTGCAGGCGCGTCGCTGCCGGGAGCGGGTTGTGCTTGCGACCAAGGTCGCGGGCCCGGCGGAGTCGATGCCCTGGCTGCGTGGCGGGCCGCGACTGGTGCGTGACCAGATGGAGGCGGCCCTCCACGCCAGTCTGGGACGTTTGCAAACCGACTACGTCGACCTGTATCAGGTCCACTGGCCGGCGCGGACGACGAATTTCTTCGGCAAGCTCGGCTACGAACATGAACCGGATGAGGTTGCCACGGATATCGCCGAGACCGCGGCGGTGCTCGACGATTTCGTGCGCGACGGGCGGGTCCGCGCGATCGGGATTTCCAACGAGACGCCCTGGGGTTTGATGCAATGGCTGCGTGTTGCCGAGCAGGGCATCGCACCGCGGCCGGTCAGCATTCAGAACCCGTACAACCTGCTGAACCGCAGCTTCGAATCCGGGCTGGCCGAGATGGCCATCCGCGAGGATGTGGGGCTGCTGGCCTACTCACCGCTGGCCTTCGGTATGCTGAGCGGGAAGTATCTCGGTGGTGTCCAGCCGGAGGGTGCGCGGCTGTCGCTGTTCGAGCGCTTCTCGCGCTACAGCAACCCGCAGGGGATCGCGGCGACCGAGGCCTATGCGGCACTGGCCCGGGAGCATGGGCTCACCCCGGCACAATTGGCGCTGGCGTTCATCAACCGCCAGCCGTTCGTGACCAGCAATCTCGTGGGTGCCACCCGACTGGACCAGTTGCGCGAGAATATCGCCAGTATCGAGGTCGATCTGACCGATTCCGTCTACGCGGCGATCGAGGATATTCACGCCCGCTACACGTATCCCTGTCCCTGAACTTCCGGGTGCGGATCAGCCCTGCTAGCAGCCTGTCGGACTTGGGTGCCCGTAGCCAGCCGTGTGGGAGAGCGAGGGCAGT
>SLHN01000171.1 GCA_007136145.1 Thioalkalivibrio sp. | reverse complement strand
TATCGCCATCGCCAATCGTTTCGTCGAAGGTGAATCCGTACTGAAAACCCGAACAGCCGCCCCCGCTGACGAATACACGCAGCTTCAGGTTCGCGTTGTTTTCCTCTTCGATCAGGCCTTTCACCTTGGTTGCCGCCGCATCGGTGAAGACCAGCGGGCTTGGCATCTCCATGTCGGTGTCGGTGGTCGCGGTCATTGTTTCAGCCATGATGAAGTCTCTCCGGAATACGTTAGGATCATACGCTAAGAAGACTGACGCCAATAGTCAAGAATACCGGCGTTCGCGGTGTCTTGCCGCCAGTCAAGGAAACACGGCAATCGGCTCCAGGCCGAGAGTCTCGGGGAAACCGAACATCAGGTTCATGCCCTGCACCGCCTGCCCGGAAGCGCCCTTGACCAGGTTGTCGATCACTGACATCACCATCAGGCGCCCCGAATCGACTGGCCGTGCCACCGCGATACGGCAGAGATTGGTGCCTCTTACGCTGGCCGTCTCCGGGTGCCCCCCCGAGGGCATGACATCGACGAAGGGTTCCTGGCGATAGAAGTCCTCGAACACAGCCTGGAAATCCAGACCGGTGTCCAATGGACGTAGATAGATCGTCGCATGGATACCACGGATCATTGGCACCAGATGCGGTTGAAACACCAGTCCGACCGGCTCCTCGGCCACCGAATCCAGGGTTTGCCGGATTTCTGGATAATGCCGGTGCCCGGTGCTCGCATAGGCGCGGAAGTTTTCGGCCACCTCGGCGAAGAGACCACCGATCTGCGCCTTGCGCCCGGCGCCACTGACACCGCTCTTGGCATCGGCAACAATATCGGACGGGTCAATGGCCCGGGCCTGCAACAATGGCAGAACCCCCAGGGTCACCGCTGTGGGATAGCAGCCGGGAACAGCCAACAGGCGTGCGACGCGGATCCTCTCCCGGTTCAGCTCGGGCAGCCCGTAAACCGCCTCGCCCAGCCATTGCGGAGCGCCATGCGCCTGCCCGTACCAGTGAGCCCATACCTCGGGGTCACGGATCCGGAAATCCGCCGAGAGGTCGATCACACGCACTCCGCGTTCGAGCAGCGGCCCCGCGAGTGCATGCGCAACACCATGCGGCGTGGCAAAGAAGACCACGTCGCATTCTGACAATGCCTCCAACTCCGGCGCCACGAAATCGAGGTCCAACACCCCACGCAGGCTGGGAAACATTCTTGCAACGGGGGTCCCGGCGTCCCCGCGCGAGGTCACAGCCTTGATTTCGGCCCGCGGGTGCGCCAAAAGCAAACGCAGCAATTCAACACCCGTGTATCCAGTGGCGCCGACAATACCGATACCAATCATCATTGTTCCATTGATCCGCACACGTACCCGCGGATGATACCGGTTCGTCGGCAGCGGCGACATCCGGGCGCCGGTCCCGAACACCCGCGGAGTGTGATCAGTTCTTGCCAGCTCGAACCAGACCGCCCAACCCCGCCTGAACCAGCGCATTGTTCAAAAGGGAGCGGATCTGGTCCGCGCTTTCGAACAGCCGGCACTGTCCCAGCAGCGCCTCGGCCCGATCCGTCGAGAAACTGCGAATCACCCACTTGACCCTCGGAATCGCCGAAACGCTGACGCTGAGGCTATCAAACCCCATCCCCAGCAGGAGGATGATCGCAGCCGGATCGGACGCCATCTCACCGCAGACACTGACCGGCTTGCCGGCGCGCCGCGTCCCCTCGGCAATGAGCTCCAGAGCCCGGATGGAAGCCGGGTGGAGCGGATCGTAAAGGCTCGCCACCCGCGAGTTGTTCCGGTCCACCGCCAGCAGATACTGCACCAGATCATTGGTACCCACGGAGAGGAAATCCACGCGTCTCGCCAGTGCCTCGACCAGGTACACGGCAGCCGGCACCTCGATCATCACGCCCACTTTGGGCATCGGGATCTGCAATCCTTCGTCCAGCAATTCCTCGCGCGCCCGATGCAGCAGGACCTTCGCCTCCTTGAGTTCCTCCAATGAAATGATCATCGGGAACAGAATCTGGAGGTTCGGATGCTGCTGACTGGCCTTCAGCATGGCCCGCAACTGGGTCATGAAGATTTCGGGGTGGTCCAGCGTGATTCGAATCCCGCGCCAACCCAGGAAAGGATTGTCCTCCTCTACCGGGAAGTAGGGTAGTGCCTTGTCTCCACCTACATCGAGCGTCCTCAGTGTGACCGGCATTGGATCGAACGAAGCCAGAATCTGACGATAGATCTCGACCTGCTCGTCCTCGCCCGGAAATCGATCACGGATCATGAACGGGACTTCGGTCCGATAGAGACCCACACCCTCGGCACCTGATTGCAGCGAGGGCTTGATATCCGCAAGCAGTCCACTATTGGCCAGGACCGGCACCGGACGTCCGTCGCGGGTTGCCGCGGGCTCCAGCGCCAGGGTGCGAAGGCCCTCTTCCAGCTCCCGCTCCTCGCGAACCAACCGCGTGAATTCCGCCCGGAGTTCAGGGCTCGGGTTTACATAAAGCCGGCCGCGATAGCCATCAACGAGGACCTCGCGATCCTCGAGCCGGCTGACCGGCAGGTCGGATACACCCATCACCGCGGGCACGTTCAGGGCCCGGGCGAGAATCGCGATGTGCGACGAGCCGGTCCCTCGGGCCGAAACGATGGCGCCCAGCCGTTCGATCGGCACCTCCGCCAGGTGTGAAGCGGTCAGATCCTCTCCTACGAGGATCCCCCCCTCCGGGAACTCCTCAGAGCTGCCCTCCGCCGGCAAGAGATGTGACAGGACACGCCGCCCCAGATCACGAATGTCGGCGCCCCGCTCGCGGAGGTAGGCGTCCTCCATATCCTCGAACACCCGCACGCTCTCGCGCACGGTATCCCTGAGAGCGCTTGGCGCCCATTGGCCCTCGCGAATCCTCGCCTCGGTGCGCAGCACCAGCGAATCCGACCCAAGCAACAGCAGATACGCATCGAAAAGCGCCTGCTCCTCGGCCGGTAGCAGGGTCTCGGTCCGGCGTTTCAGATCCTCGATCTCTTCGCGCGTCGCGGTGACAGCAATCGCGAAGCGCGCCAGTTCCTGCTCGATGCCGCGGGCCTCGCGGTCAGGGATCGAATCCAGATCGGCAAGCCGATACGCCACGACAGCGCGACCGATGGCTACCCCGGGCGAACCGGCGATCCCCGTTGCCTCGACATTTACGTGGCTGACTTGCGGCGTTTCGCTGGAGATTTCGTCGGTGAACTCGGCGTGCGTGATCGCTCCCGACAACTGGGCGGCAAGCGTTACCAGAAAGGATACGTGCTCGTCATCGAAACGGCGCGCCTGGTGGTGCTGGACCACCAACACCCCAAGGAGCTTGCGCTGTTGAATGATGGGAACGCCCAGAAACGAGAGAAACCGTTCCTCTCCAGTCTCTGGAAAGTAACGGTAGCGAGGGTGTTCGGCGGCGTTTTCCAGGTTGATCGGTTCAGCACGGGAAGCCACCAACCCGACCAGGCCTTCGGACACCTCCATCTCCACCCGGCCAATGGACTCCTCGCGTAGCCCTTCGGATGCCATCAAAACCAGTCGACCCGACCGGGGCGATTTCAGGTAGATCGAGCACACATCGATATCCAACGCCGCCTTCACCCGGGTTACGATGATCTGCAACGCCTCGTAGAAATCGGCTGCGCCATTGACCTCCTGCACGACCCGGCGCAGTAGATCAAGCATTGATGGCGGCGTGGATGTCATCATGAACGGACCGTGTACGAACTGGCGCAAGTCCGACCAGGTTCCCGCGCCAGTTCCGGGAACATCAGGGGCACCAGTTCACACAATGCACGCCGATAGACACTACGTTTGAATTGCACTACCTCATGGACCGGCCGCCAGTAGTCGATCCACCGCCAGTCGTCGAATTCCGGGGGATTGGCGGTATCGAGTTGGAAATCCGCTTCGGAGCCAACGAGTTGCAGTAGAAACCAGCGCTGTTTCTGCCCCACGCAGACGGGGCGATTCCTGCGGCGCACCATGCGCGCGGGCAACCGGTACCGCAACCAGTTCCGAGTCACCCCCATGATCTGGACGTGCTCAGGCCGAAGCCCGGTCTCTTCGCGCAACTCGCGGAAGAGCGCCTGCTCCGGTGTCTCATCCTGTCGAATCCCGCCTTGGGGAAACTGCCAAGCGTCCTGACCCACGCGCTTGCCCCAGAACAACTGCCGGTCACGATTACACAGAATGATGCCTACATTCGGTCGATAGCCATCACAATCAATCACTTGTGTCAACCAGGTGGATCTTCGTCACTACCATTGTTCCACAGGCTCATGCCGCTCGGCAAAGCAGCCACAACGGAACTCGGGCTCCCTCGGCAGCAACTCGCATGCACTTGCGCCGAAACGTACAATCTATGGCCAAATGACCCATCCAGCAATGGAACGACATCATGCGCCTCGCCCTGTTTGACCTCGACAACACGCTGCTGGCTTGCGATAGCGATCACGAATGGGGGGACTTCCTGGCGGAAGCCGGAGCAGTGGACGCAACCACGTTCACACGCGCCAATGACGAGTTCTATGCTCGTTACCTGGACGGAACACTGGACATTTTCGAGTTCTGCCGCTTCGTGTTCCAACCTCTGGCGGCGCATCCGTTGTCCCGGCTCGAACACTGGCGCGAGCAATTCCTTCACGAGCGCATTGTGCCGATGATTGCCCCGGGTGCCTCGGACCTGCTGGCACAGCATCGTGACGCCGGTGATACCCTGCTGATCATCACCGCGACCAACAGCTTCGTAACCCGCCCGATCGCCGACCTGCTCGGCGTCGGTCATCTGATCGCGACCGAGCCGGAGTTTCGGAATGGTCGTTACACTGGCGAACTGGCCGCGACTCCGTGTTTTCAGGAGGGCAAGATCGAGAGACTGAAACTATGGCTTCGGGAGCGTGGCGAGTCCGAGCAAGTCATTGCCGATGCCTCCTTCTACAGCGATTCACGAAATGACATCCCGTTGCTGGAAGCGGTACGGGCACCGGTGGCAGTCGACGCCGACCCGGTGCTTGCCGCGCGTGCACGGGAACGGGGCTGGCCGCATATATCCCTGCGCGACGACCCCCGAGCTGAACATCGCAGACGCCATGTCACAGGTTGACGGATCAAGGCGGACCGCATGAACGAGGTAGCGCAGAAATGATGCCAAAACGGGAAGCCTCATGAACCGTCCAGCGGTCGCTCTCACCATTGCAGGCTCCGACCCGGGCGGAGGCGCCGGGGTGCAGGCCGACCTGACCACCTTTGCCCGTCTTGGCGTGCACGGAGCCACCGCGATCACCGCGATCACCGTGCAGGATACCCGCGACGTGTTCGGATTCGACGTCGTTACAACCCGGCGCATCATCGAGCAGATCGAGGTCACCCTGGCCGACCTGCCCGTAGCGGCGATCAAGATCGGAATGCTGGGTTCGGCCGAGAATGTCGAGGCAGTTGCCGGAATCCTGGCCGTACATCCCGCGATACCAGTGGTCCTGGACCCGGTGATGATCGCCGGAGGCGGCGGAGAACTGGCTACCGAAGCCGTGGTGAGCCTGACCCGTGAACGCCTGTTGCCCCTGGCCACGGTCATCACCCCGAACACTCCCGAGGCGGCCCGCCTCAGCCGTCACGACGACCCCGAACGCTGGGGCGAGACGCTGCGCGAACTGGGCGCCCGCAACGTCCTGATCACGGGCGGCCATGCGCTGACCGAAGCCGAGGCCCGCACGAAGCCATTGCCACCGATCACGAACATGCTGTACCGGGAGGACGGTCATGTACGTGGATTCGAGTTACCCCGGCTTCCGTTCAGCTATCACGGCTCCGGCTGCACGCTGGCGGCGGCAATCGCTGCCTTTCTGGCCCGTGGCCGCGACCTGGAACCAGCGATCATCGAGGCACAGGGTTTCATGACCGAGGCCATCGCCAGCGGCTACGCACCCGGCAAGGGGCAGCACATCCCGAACCGTCTCTGTCCTCAGCGATGAATCCGCGGCTGCGCGGGCTCTATTTCGTGACCCCCGGCAAACACGCTGGGCGGCTGGAATTGGTCGCCGCAGCACTGCGTGGCGGTGCGCGTATCGTTCAATACCGGGACAAAAGTGATGACACCGATGCTCGCCAACACGACGCGGCCGCAATCCTCGGTCAATGCCGACGCGCGGATGCGCTATGCCTGATCAATGACGACGTCGCGCTCTGCAAGACCGTCGGCGCCGACGGGGTCCATCTCGGCGCGGACGACATCGCAATCGAGGCCGCCCGGATCCGGCTTGGCCCGGACCGGATCATCGGCGCCTCGTGTTACAACGACCTGCAACGGGCACACAACGCCGTCGCGGCCGGCGCGGACTACGTCGCCTTCGGTTCCATCTACCCGTCGGCAACCAAGCCCGCGGCCCGACGCGCGGACCTCGACCTGCTGCGCGCCGCCCGACGCGAACTGGATATTCCGATCTGCGCAATCGGCGGCATCACGCCAGACAATGCCATGCCGGTCGTCGCCGCTGGAGCCGACATGGTCGCGGTGATCCAGGGCATCACCGATAGTCCAGTCCCGGAGACCGCGGCGCACCGGTTGCAGTCCCTGTTCGCCGCCGGATAGCGGCCTTGTAGACGAACCTGCAGCCGGTCGGCCGTTTGCGGGCGTCGGCAGCAGGGATGCTGCCGTCAAGCCTACAGGGAAGTGTTCGCGGCGTCCGGCAAACGGCCGACCGGCTTCAGGCTCTTGCGGGGTAACTAACCACCGGCGGCGGGGATTCCAACGGACTTTGCACCAGCCACAGCACCGGCCTCCCGAGGTTATCGCCGCAGGCGGCGGATGAATCGACCGCAAAGGCGGACTACACTCCCGCGCTTACTCCCATTCATTACGTTTCCACACAGGACATCGCCATGCAGGAATCCGAACGTCTCTTCGCCGCCGCACAGATCCATATTCCCGGTGGGGTCAACTCCCCGGTTCGCGCTTTCAAGGGTGTCGGCGGCACCCCCGTGTTCATGGAGCGCGCCGAAGGCGCCTACATCTACGATGCCGACCACAAACGCTACATCGACTACATCGGCTCCTGGGGTCCAATGGTCGCGGGGCACGCCCATCCGGAGGTCGTCTCGGCGGTACGCGAAGCCTGCCTGGGCGGACTTTCCTTCGGCTGCCCGACCAGCCTTGAAGTGAAGATGGCGGAACGGGTCTGCGAACTGGTGCCGTCGATGGACATGGTACGCATGACCAGCTCGGGGACCGAGGCCACGATGAGCGCGATCCGGCTCGCTCGCGGGTTTACCGGCCGGGAACGCATCGTGAAGTTCGAAGGGAATTACCACGGCCACGGCGACTCCCTGCTGGTCAACGCCGGTTCCGGGGCACTGACACTGGGTCAACCGAGTTCACCGGGCGTTCCGGCGGCGCTGGCCGCATTGACCAGCACGCTGAGCTACAACGACGCCGACGGTGTACGCGCCTGGTTCGCCGAGCATGGACGCGAGACCGCCTGCGTGATCGTCGAGCCGATCGCCGGCAACATGAACTGCATTCCACCGCAGCCAGGCTTCCTCCAAACGCTGCGTGAAGTCTGCGACGAAGCAGGCGCAGTGCTGATCTTCGATGAGGTGATGACCGGCTTCCGTGTTGCCGCCGGCTGCGCCCAGGCGCTCTACGGCGTCGCTCCCGACATGACCACATTGGGCAAGATCATCGGCGGCGGCATGCCGGTCGGTGCCTTTGGCGGCCGGCGCGAGATCATGGAGCACCTGGCGCCAGTCGGCCCCGTGTACCAGGCTGGCACGCTTTCCGGCAACCCGATTGCGATGACCGCCGGTCTGAAGACGCTGGAGATCCTCAGCCGCCCTGGTTTTCACGATGAACTAGAGATCAAGACCCAACGCCTCGTGACCGGAATGCTCGATGCTGCCCGCGACGCCGGTGTACCGATGACCGCGAATCAGGTCCCCGGGATGTTCGGCCTGTTTTTCACCAGCGAAACCGTCACCGACTATGCGCAGGCCACCCAGTGCGACCTCGCGGCGTTCAAGCGCTTCTTCCACGGCATGCTCGATGCCGGGATCTACCTCGCCCCGAGCGCGTTCGAGGCCGGCTTCATCTCCAGCGCCCACAGCGACGCCGACATCGACGAGACCATCGCGACCGCGGCGAAGGTGCTGAAGAACCTGTAGGCGGGTCCGACCCGGCCGTGGAAACGTTGATCAGCGCGAGCGGTCCAGCCGGGTTGCTGGCCCTGTTCCTGCTGCTCGGTCTGGTCACCGGCATTCCCGCCGGCATGTTCGGCATCGGCGGTGGGCTTGTGCTGGTGCCTGCACTGGTCTGGGTTTTCGCCTGGATGGGCTTCGACAACCAGTTTCTGGTGCAGGCGGCAATCGGCACCTCACTCGGCGCGATCATCCCGACGGCGATGCTTTCCGCGCGCGGCCATTTCCTGCGGGGTGGCGTGCACGGACCATCGGTGCGACGACTGCTGCCTCCTGTCCTGGTCGGCGCCGTCCTCGGGGCCCTGCTCGCAACCCAGGTCGACGGCCGGATCCTGGCACGGATCTTTGGTGTGTTCGAGATCTTGATCGCGGTGTGGCTGTTGCTCAGTATCCGGCCCCCGGCCCGACCGGAGGCAGGAAGGACGGTCTGGTTCGGCGCGGGCACCGGAATCGGAATGGTATCCGCCCTGATCGGCATCGCTGGCGGCACACTGACCACGCCATTCCTGCTGAGCCGGGGCCTGGACATCCGCCGGGCGATTGGCTCTGCCGCTGTGCTCGGCATCCCCATCGCTATCGCCGGCAGTCTGGTCTATGCGCTGCCCGCTCTCATCGAGAAAGGCATGGAGACTCCGGAATGGAGCATCGGGCACCTTTACCTGCCCGCGATCGCGGGGATCGCCGCCGGAGCCGCGGTCAGCGTGCGCGTGGGCGTATGGCTGGCCCATCATCTGCCGGTTGCCACGCTGCGGCGCGCTTTCGCGGGCGTACTGATGCTGGCCGGCGTCTACATGCTGCTCCGCTGATTGCCGGATAGCCGAGCGGACCGCTTTTCAGGCGATTGCCGGAAAAAAAGATACCGGATTGCGCCGGATTTTCGTTCGTCGGCAAGGCGCCCTCCCGGGCGCATGGTGGTTCCATGCAACCGTGAGGGTAACGCAGCAGACGGACGAAAAGACCAGCAAGACGGTATCTTTTTTGACAGAAATCGCCTCAGGTCGCCTTGCTCAT
>SLHN01000291.1 GCA_007136145.1 Thioalkalivibrio sp. | reverse complement strand
CCGGTACTTCAGGTTGGCCCGGATGTTTTGTGCCGCCCCGAGCACGAAGATGCGAGCCAACTGCATTCTGCGGACCGGGTTCAGAAATGCCGCTGCCTGTTTGACACGGACCCGGCCTGCTGCTGGTGAACCTTTCGGCTCGAATGCACCGGTCACGTTGCCGAACCAGTCCAGGATCGTGACCCGAACCTCGTTGCGGCCGCAGAGTCCCAGGACGGCTGTCGTGAGCTGTGCTTCCCCGGCCACGATGACGTGCCGTAGCCCCTCGATGGGCACGCGCTTTCGGGGACCGGCCGCGGGTATGACCACCAGCGTGGAATGCTCCCGCGCGATCTTGACGTCCTTGGTGAGGTAGAGAGTCTCCATCACGCGAACCCACAGAGAAACCGGTAGGAACAGGCGTCGCAGATGGATTTGCGCGATACCCGCGGGGGCCATTCCTGGCCGCTGAGCTCGGCAAGCCGCTCGGCCATCGCGAGCATGGTCTCAAGGTGTTCGCGTTCGATCGCGACCGTCAACCGCTTGCGGCCACCGATGATTTCATTGGTGGCCGTCCAGCGTTTTTCGGTTGCCGCCATCAGCAAGAGGGCATAGAAACGGGTCTGCATTGAGACGGCCTCGCGGGCACCCGCGCTTCCCTTGGCTTCGATGACTTCGTGTCGCGCCCAGTCGATGCGGTCGGGTGAAACGCCGATCAGACCCTCGACGGAATGATCCCGCGGCCGATGAATCGCGTGGGATGCCGAACCGAGCCGCATGCGCTCTTCGAGGTGTGAGTAGTCGATGCGGTTCATGTGCAACCAGGCGCGCCGCTCGCAAAGTTCAAGATGCTGGAACAAGAGACCGTGGAGATGGAACCGCTCGGCCAGATCGCGGAAACGATCAAGCCGAGCGGCCCAGTCGCCGAGTTCAGACGATGACGCTGGAATCATCGGCGGCTGTCTCCTCGGTCACGATGGGTACGATGCCTGTGAGGCGGACCAGCCTGATCCCCGCTTGCAGCGCCCGTTCCTGTGTGCCGAGAAGCCCTGGGTCCTGCAACTCGTTCTCGGCCACGCGGATCCAGGCGTCCCGTATCCCCCTGAGTTCCAGCGTGTGCGTGCGGCCGGAATGCGGAAACAGCACCTCCTCGAAGCGTCGTGCAACCGCCCCCCCCAGCGTCTGCTCCAGTTCCACGATGGGGCTCGCAACATGAACCTCCAAAGAACCGTCATCGGCATGAGTGACAGGCGCTCGAACCAGTTCTTCGGTGGCGGCATACAGCATCCAGGGCAGCGCCTTTCTGCGACCTCCGGGATCCACCAATGTCACCTTGGGCAGTATCACCCGCAGCCGCCTGGCTTCATGCAAAAAGGCCCGTACCCATTGCCGCGCGGCGTTCAGGCCGATGTTTTCCAAGGTGTGGACTAAGCCAAAGATTACCGCGGCCTGCGGCGGGGAGAAGCTGCGCAGCGTTGCGCGCGAACCCGGGTACTTCGCCGCGCTTTCCAGCGCAACCCAGAACACCCCGGCCGCCCAGATGGCCGACTGCGGCATGCGGCGGAACATCCCGTCCTCAATCCGTAGTTCCCTCTCGGTTACTTGAAAGCGCTCGTGCACTGCCTTGAGCACGTGGCCGGTGAACCGGTCGATCGGGATGCTGCCATGCTCGACCGGCAGCTCGCGCAGCAGTTGCCTCATCCAGGCGTGGCGATCCAGTGCCGTTTGCGTCAAGTGCACGATCGCTGTTCCCGGCAGATCTCCGCGCGCGACTCGCCCGATGCGCTGTACAAACGAGGTGACGTCGTGGCCCGGTTCCATCAACAGCAGGCCGGCCTTGAAGGTTACCCCCATTTCGATGCTGGAAGTCGCGACCAGAACCGGAAAGTCCCGGGGATCGTTCCGCCGGCCGATGGTGAAAAAGCCATCCATTTCCCGATCCACACTGTCGTCGGAGGAGTTCACGGCAAGGCGGTCGCACTGTTCGACCCCCACGCTGTCGAACCAGCCGGCAAGCGCGGCTTTGTCCGCAAGCAACTGTCGAACCGAGTCGTAGACGAGCACGACCTGGTGGCCATCATCCGGTCGGGCCAGCGTATCGAGAATTGCGGCTCGGTGGTCATCCAATGCCTGGAGCAGATCCGTTCCCTGTTCGATGAATACTTCGACATCGCCGTGAATAGCGCGCATCCCCGCGGTTTCCTCGCGCGTGCCGGTGACCACGGTTTCCTGGGCGACAGCGATCTGGTGCTCGGGGATGCCGAAACCGATCAATGTGGTCTTGAGGTCGATCGGCGTCGCCGACAGAAAGGTGATCCGCGCGGTGCCCCGGGCCTGCCATGCGAATGTGGCCAGCGCACAGGACATGCCCATGCCACGGGCCTCGATGGTGTGAAACTCGTCGAACACCACGTGGCTCAGTTGCAGGAGGTCGAGCAGATTTTCCGGGACCACGCCATCGTTGCGGAGTCGCGGATTCAGCAGGTACCAGGCGACAGTCTCCGGGGTGGCTACGATCATGAAGCCGCCACCACTGACCCCCTTGTCGGAACGGATCTGGCGGATGCGTCGATCGCGCGCGCGGACATCGGGTTCGGTTTGCTCCTGGCGCTGGCGTTCGTCCGACGTCCAGAGGAGCACTCTCGACAAGACCTGTTCCTCGCTGGCGCCATCGCGAATCAGGTCTGCGACCAATCCTTCCGCGAGATTCTGTGCCAAGCGTCGCGTGGGCACGATGAACAGCACGCGATCGCCCCGCTCGCGCATGCCCTTCTGAAACGCGTAACTCTTGCCCGCGCCGGTCGGTGCGGAGAAAATTCGGATCGGGGTCGGATCATCGAGCATCCGCTGCTGCAGTGGCGACAGGCCGGTGTCTGCATCCGCGGGTACCGCGTGCCTCGGGATGACGAAACGCATGTGTTCAGGCATGAGAATCTCCGTGGTCAGAAGTTGCGCCAGCGACCAACGATTTCGCGCGCCTTGTCGGGTTCCATGGGCGCGGTCAGTTGGATGTCGTACAAGGCGAAAACTTCAACGGCCATATCCGGATCCTCTTCCGGTTCTGTGCCAAAAAGATGTGCCGTGTGGGCGTTGAGCCGGATCGGGGTTCCCGGATCCGCACGGGTGAGGGAAACGATGCCGGCCAGATGCCGGCCCGTGCGGATAATGATCTCGCGGACGTCTCGCCCCTCGACCACCGAGGCCATGCGAAACGGATCCGGTCCGAAGATGGCCCCGTCGTATTCGACGCCCGGGGGCACTTCCTGAATGAAGAACCAGGTCTTGAGGTTGCCCGTTCCGGTGGCATCCATGATCTTCTTCGAGTACCCGCCCTCGGTATCGAGGTTCAGGCGCTTGCCGATAGCGGGAAGTAGCCGCGGATTGCGCGCCTCAAAGGCCGAACAGAGCCACGGCAAGGCCCCGAGATCCCGCCGGTAATCCTTCTGCGGCAGGGCGGCAGACGGAGCCAGCGCCCCCATCGCGCCGGCCAGTGCATAGGCCATTGACCGGTCTGCGAGAAAGGCCGCAATCGTGGCGCTTCCCGAAGGAACGGCAAGACTGTGGTAATGCAGGGGCGTAAGGGTGACCGCCCGAACCGGGGTCACGTCCGGGGTGCGCATCAGCCAATCCCCTCGAACCAGGCATCGAAGTATTTTCCGACCTCCGCAGCCGTGGTCGTGTAACGCTCACGCAAGCGTGCGTCGTCGGCTTCCAGTCGGGCGATGAGATCGCGTTGCAAGTCGGCAACCGTCTCACCGGCGATTTCAACCGGCCAGGCGGCCCGGTACAGTGCGGAAAGCGCTTCCTGGATCGCAGCCGGGTCCGATGCATCGACCTGTGCGCCGGAACGGAGCTGGTCAATGGCGACATAGGGGCTGGAAAGGTCGCGTTCCAGATGCCCCGCGAAAAGACCAACCATATGGTTGCGGACGTTGACGCCATAGATGGACGTTGCTCCGCCATAGGCGCCGGCAAGACCCAGGCTCAGTAGCAAGTGTTCAAGCGCCTCGACCGGGGCAACCTTGCCATTGAAGGCGATGGTTTGCAGCAACAGCGTTCCCGGTTTCACGAAATGGCGTTCGAACAGGTTGCTGGAGTTCTTCTTGCCTTCGGCGTCCCACAGTGAGCCGTCTTCCGCAGCGCGGTTGTGGAAGGTCAGATCGACCGCTTCCGAGTAGTCCTGAATCGAAACGGCATCGGAATACTGGGCGCTCGCCTTGACCGGAAGCACCTTGGACCCATGGTTGGCGCTGTCGCCAAAGACAAGGGTGTTCAGATCGAACTTGGCGGAAGGCTTCTCCTTGCCATGGAAGGCCGTCTTGTTCTGCGCCGCCTTGCCGCCTGAGCCGAAATAGCGCAGGACTTGAAGGCCGCGCGCGCGCTCGCCGAACTTGAACTTGTTCGCCACGGCTCGGACATGCCGGCGACCGTTCACCTCGATGTCGGTGATTTCGGCTTCCGCATTGCGAAACGATGCTGGCGAGATCACCTCACGGAGGACCACAAGAACCGCTGAGCCCAGGTTTTTCAACGCGGGTTGGGCATACGATTTCTTGGCATCGACTTCCGTGATGGAGAGCATGGAGTTGAGGTCGCCGAGGTAGGGTTTGAGGGTGTCGAGGTTCATGGTGTGTTCTCCTTGTTCCGGAACGGTCAGGCTTTTTCGGGGGCGGCGGCGGTCTCTTCGGTCTCCTTGCGTTTCCGGTAAGACTCGGTTTCGAACGCAACCTGATAGACGGCCATGGCGATGCGGCGGGCCTTGGATGCCGGCGGGCGGCTGCGGAACGCGATCGGCCAGACGTGCTCAACAAAAACGGTGGCCGCCTCGTGTGCTGCTCTGCGCGGGAATGGAAGTTCCTTGTCCTTGCCGCGCCACGTCAAGCGCGAGGAGCGCATGAACTCGTTCTCCAACTCCCCGGCAATTGCCGCGATCAGGGTTTCCGTTCCCGTCTGGTGGATGGCACTGGCACAGCTTTCCACCGCAGCCAGCGCAACCTTCAAACCGAGCATGCGTTCGGCGTTGCTTGCATCCCGTGCCGGCGCGGCCTGAACGCGCGTCATTGCTCGCGCGAAATCGATCAGAACATTGTCGTTTTGGTTCATGGGAATGTCGGGGCTCCTTGTGAAGTCGCGCAGAGTGAATTTCAGGTTGCCGAGGCGCTTTTGTTGCTCCTCGGGTAACCGGTTGAGTACGGCGAGCGCCTCACAGGCGGCGCCAAACCGGGTGGCGGGGTCGGCATAACGCAGCGCAACCTCAAGCCCGAGATTCGGGGTGCCACCTAGTTGCTCCAGGACATTGAGAAAGTCAACGGCATCCGGGACTTGCTCCAGCCGAAGCGATGGCCCGCCAAGCCCGCGCTTCACCGCATCGGGCAGAAAGTCGAAATGCACGTAGGCATTTTCGGGAACGGGGAGACCCTGAAAAACGTGAACCGGTCGTGACAAGCGCAGCGCCGATTGCATCATCATTCGCACCAGGGAAATGGCTTCCATCATCCTGGACGGGACCGAAAGATGCCGAGCGAACAGGATGCGCTGCCCATAGATCTCCGCCTCCGGCCAGACTTTCCTTCCCGGTTTCTTCTCCTGACGCATCAGGTCGTACGGACTGATTTGAATGGAATCGTCGTCGGCCCGCATGTTCAGACTGGCAAACAGGCCCATCATCGTGGGGGAGGAAACATATGCGGGCACTTCGCCTTTTCGGCCTTCGCCCAGCAACGTGCGCAAGCGGTGCTCGGCCGCAGCCGGAGCGGAAACCAGAGTCTGCGCTTTGCTGCTTTCGAACGATTCCGGTCGCCCCTCGCGGCCGGAAAACGCACTGACGTTCACGCCATCGAGACCCGATTTGGTATCGATCCGGCCGGCAAGGCTGACCGGCAGATTGGTGAAATGACAACGGCCTTCCGCGCTCTCGTCCCCGGCAAGAAAGCGCCGCGTCATCGCTGCACGAAGCCAGCCCGCCGCAGCATCCATGAGGACTGCAGGATCCGGGATTTTCGCCAGCAGGCCAAGCCGTTCGGCCCCGTCGCCGCAAAGCCAGAGCCGCAGCAGGCCTTCTTCGCCGAAAATTCGCTCCCGGCATTCCGTGTCCTGTTCGGCAACGCCTGAGGCGAGGGCTGCCAGGAGTGTCTGACGACTCAGCTTGTGCCTCATGCCAAGCAACCACTCCGGCGGCGGCAGCGCGCTTTGGGCCAGCACAGCCACCAACTCGGCTTCGCGCGTTGCCGCATCCGGAACCCTGGCTGCCAGGGATCGTTCCTCCGGTTCCGCGCAGCCCATGGCAATCGCGATCATCGCGGCCTCACTGCGCATAGCCGTCATGGTGGGGCTGTCGTCGTCGCGCGATGGCCATGCCTGGTAATGCTGCCCCGAGAAGGTTTCGAAGCCTCCGTAATTCGGGGGAAATCCCAGAGGCGCCAGCAGCGCGTCAATCGGCTCGCGCAAGCCGGCAGCATCGGCAACGAGGCTTGCATGAAGGAATAGTGCTTTCGAGGCTTCGCGCGGGTTCCTCTCAAGAACATACCGCAGATCCGCTGGCCCGGCTCCACCATCCAGAATGTCGCGGGTGCCCTTGGGATTGGTCATCACCCGCATCGGCAACCGAAGGCGCCGGGTAGCACGCTCGATCGTCGCCGCAATTGCCGGATCCGCTATTTCCTCGGGGATGATGGCGAGGAACTCGCCGTCGTGGTGAATCTCCATCAGCGGCGGCATTTGTGCCATGTCCTGTACGGCCGCCGACATGCCGCGTTGCAACTGATTGACCAGAAAGGGGGTATGCGGGGACCGAACGCGCACTGGTCGCCATCCTCCGGCGAACACCTGGCTGCGGAAGCCGCCGAAACTTGCCAACTCTTCCACGACACCTTCGATGCCCCACTTTTCGCGACGCTGCCGATGTCCCCGGATAACAGCCGGGGAAGGATCCGGTTGCGTCTTGAGAAAGATGCCATCCAGGCGATCGGCGAGACGGACGTACTGGCAATCCCCGGTTTCCTCGGCTGAAAGCAGCCGCATCCCCGGGCGCAGCGAGCCGGCGCGGCTCACCTCGACCTCCTGGATCATTGACCAGATGTCGGCCGCCGAAACGGTGATGCCCGCATCCTGAAAAAAGGCGTCCACGTGGTACCGTGGGAGCAGCCCCGCGATATCATCCGGCGTCAGGTCCTCGGCCCGACTGCGCGCAAGGATCTTGTCCGCATCATGCAAGAACCCGATGGCAATCAACAGGCTGATCCGGGGGCGTATGCGTTCTTCCGGAATCCCGCAAGCCCGCAGGTCCAGTTCGGCGAAGACCGCCGCGCCACGGGCGACGGAAACCATGTGATCGAGGAGGCTTACGTTCCGAAAACGCAGGCGGCGGATCGAATCCGTCCCGGCACTCACCCCCCCCTTGCCGGAGACCCGGCAGAGGTAGGGAACGCGATGATCAATGCGCCTGCCGGCTTCAATATCGCGGGCCGTCTTTTCCGCGAGCGGGCCGGTGCCGAGGGTGCGTTCCTCGGCAGAAAAAGCACCCCGAATGACCACGGTGCGCATGAAGGTCTGGAACAACTCACGAGAGAGGGTCAGCATCTTGGCCTCACTGCATCAGGGCGGGGCAGCCGTTACCGTTTCGGGTCTTGGCACCGAACCCGGCGAGGTAGGCGAAGCGGATATCCTCGGGAGCCCCACGCAGGGTGATGGGGACAGCGAAGCCTGGCAGGATCATTCGGCGACCGGAGGAGAACCTGCGTAGTTGAATCAGGTGCTTGCGCTGGCCGTCGGTGGCGGCACTCAATGGATCAATGGCGATGCCGAGATCCAGTGAACGTCTGGCGCGACGCTCCAGGCCTGTCTTCAACGCGACAGGTGCCTCGCGAACCGGCAATTCCTCGTGGAAACGGGTCTTTGCGTGACCATTCTTCTTCATCGGCAACAGGAACGGGCTGATGAAGCCGATCATCACTTCGGTCGTCGTCCCCGGCAGATCGTCGCAGGGCAGAACGCGGGCGCCCGTGCCATCGATAACATCACCGTTGCAGGAAGTTGTCGCGATTGCCGCTGGATCGAGGTGAGCGGCGATCGCGTCAAACCGGGATGAGGGTGATGACACGACGACCGAACGTACCCGACGCTTGCGGCCCGGATGTGAGTGCGCCTCCATGCCGAAGGTCCAGGGTTCGGCCGACTCGCCGACGACTTCTTCCGAACGCAGACCCGCTGCCACGAACGCCGCCACGAGCGCAGCATTCATGGAGTCCGTGAACTGGACGTGCTGGGGGTTCCCTCCGAAATCGATTCTGATGCGCATGCCGCGGTCTCCCGATTGGAATGCGTTCAGTGTGCGGATCAAAAGTGGATCGGTCCAGTTCTAATATGTGATAATTTCTCACACATGAGAAAATGGAAGATTAAATACGCGCTCCTCGAATACCTGGTGTACTGGGAAGGACGCGTTACCGGAGCGCGGCTCGGTCAGTTGCTGGGGCGAACGCGCGAGCATGTGCAGCGGGAAATCCTTGCACCATACCGGCGGGAGTTTGGCGATCGACTTGAGTTGCTGGCCGCGAGCATCGATCCCGATACGGATCGCCCCCGTGTTCAACCGGAATTCGCTCCCGTTGCCCCCGGTGCTCTGATCGATATCGTTCGCGGCGAAGCGCGATTCGCAGAAGCAGTCGGTGAATCGCCACGGTTCGGGATTCCGGTTGAAGACGTGGCTGCGATGGGGTTTCGAGAGCCGAATGCTCGGTATTTCCGCACGCTGTATCGGGCCTGTGTCCAACGGCGTGCCGTCCCGATCGAGTACGTGTCGAAGAGGCGGACGGCCGCAGTCTGGTTCAGCCCGCATACGCTGGTACGCGATTTCGCCCGGGCTCATTTCCGCGGCTACGCATCCTGGAGCGACCATCAGCCGGGGTTCTACATTGACCTTGTGCCATCCAGAATCTCTCGCGTTATTGGCGACAGCGACCGCTCTAGATTCGTGTCATGTGACGCTGACAAAGACTGGAATGAGCGACTCACCCTAACCTTTAACCTTAATCCCAACCTTCCGGAAAACATCCGAGAGATCCTGCGTCTGGAACATCATGAGGGTCGGTCACGCCAGGAATTCGGGCGCCTTGCCGTTCGTGACGTTCGTCTGGCTCTATGTCGCTATGTGGAGAGGGCGCTGCGATACCGGTTCTTCGGTGACTCAATTCAGGAAATATGGATACCGAATCGCTTTGATAGCTACTGATCGGCCCTACCTTGGGACCAATCAGAAACGCAATGTGGAGCTAGTTCGGTCATCCCGTCCCGATGCTCCACCTCAACCGCCCCGCCGCCTTCAGGTCGCGGACCTGGGCGTCGATGCTGGCTTTCTGATCGAGGGTCGAGGTACGGGCATAGCCGATCAGCATGGGAGCCTCTCTGGATTTGTCTCACACGGGT
>SLHN01000270.1 GCA_007136145.1 Thioalkalivibrio sp. | reverse complement strand
TCGCCTCTGTCATCGATTTCACATCGCTGTATGCAGGACTGAGTGTAGTGCAGATACTTACCCACGGGAGGGTGACGCCACCGCGCTATTCGCCAAGCTTCATGCCCTCGGGCGGGCGGCGCCCCTCCCGATGCACTGTCATGAGTGCCCACCAATGCGGCGAATCCACACCCGTCGAGCCCGGTGGCTGGAGGCCAGGTTTGTCATCGGATCGGCGCGGTTCGACTTACGGCCGACCTTGCTTCACAGGGCGGGCCTTCACGCTAACTGTCATGGCCCGGCGGCCACTCCGGACCATGAAAGGCCCAAGCGTAGGGTGTCAATGAGCGCAGCGAATTGCACCGCTCGGGGCCCGGAAGCCGGCCGGCGTGGTATCGGTGCGGTTCGGCTGCGCCTCACGGCACCCTACAGGGGACTTTCACGCTCAAGGTCGATGATTGAACAACGATCGGGCCGCCCTGTAAATCATTCTGCAAGGGCTCCGCTCCCGTTCTCGCTCAACTGGTGCAGGGCATCCAACGCGCATAACGCGATCGGATGTGCTGGAGCTGTCAGCCGGGGATGGCTTCCGAACTGGAAGCCGACCAATTCATGCACGCTGAGTCTGGCCTGAATCGCGATTCCGATCGCGTTCAGCACCTCCGCCGTGGTTGGTCCGCCCAGCACCTGGCCGCCGAGCAGAAGACCACTGCGGCTGAACACCAGAAGACAGGTCATCATTCGGGTCCCGGGCATGGTCGGTGGATGATGGTCGGGAACCTCGATCCGACCAACGACGACGCTCAACCCCTCGGCGCGAGCAGCCGTTGCGGTCATCCCAGCGCAGCCGAACGCCAGCTCCCCGACCTGGCTGGCATAGATCGCGATAGTACCGGCATTGTAACGCTCATTGCGGAGGCCAAACAGATTCATTCCGGCGGTACGGCCCTCGGCGGCCGCAGTGGACGCCAGCAGCGAATGCGCGGAGCGCCGGAGCAGAAAATCCTGCTTGAAGGCACAATCGCCGACGGCAAAGATCGCCGGGTCCTCGCGGGTCCTCTGAAATGCATCGACCCAGATGCCACCGCCACGGGCCATGGTCAGATCCAGTGCCTCCGCGAGCGCGGTATTGCGACGATCACCGATCGCCACCAGCACCGCGTCCGCCTCGATCCGCTCCCCATTCTCCAGAAGCACCCGCTGCACCGGACCACCGGCCCCATCGCCCTCCAGTGCCACAACACTGGCGCCGGTATGGATCCGCACGCCGTTGGCGCGCAGAGCCTGCTCAATCCGCACCGAAACCTCAACGTCGAAGTTGCGCAAAAGCACGTGCGGCAATTGCTCGAGAATCGTCACTGCGGTTCCACCCTTGCGCACTTCGTCCGCGAACTCGACTCCGATGAACCCGCCTCCGATGACGACGAGCTTCCGGGCGCCCGGAACGAGCTCGTCAAAAAGATGCTCCAGATGATCGTAGTCCTTGCGGATCGCGAAGACCCCAGGCCGGCAAATACCGGGAATCGCCGGCAGGTGCGGCTCGGTGCCGGTGGCGAGTACCAGCCGGTCCCAGCGCACCAGAATTCCGGACTCCGTCAGTGCGGTATGCGCAGCTCGATCCAGGGTGATCACTTTGTCGCAAAGCTTCTCTCCACCCACGGCGAGGAACGGGGCATTGCTGAGCAGGTCATGCTCCACCCCCTTCAACGTTCCGAAGATGTACGGGATCCCACAAGGCACGACCGGCTCCTCCTCGCGCCGGATCAGCAGGATCTTCTTCCCCGGCCAGACCTGGGCGGCGGTAATGGCTGCACTCATGCCGCCGGGTCCGCCACCGATGATCAGAGCATCGACCTTGCGCTCATCGACGACTGTTGGCGGTGTACTCATGATTTTCCCCATGCGGTAATCAATGGCGAGAGCGAAGCAAGTTCCAGGCCTTCTGATTCGGCCACCGGGCTCGTCACCAATCATTCCTTGCGCAATCCGCGAAATTCACCCACGCTGCGCCCATCAGGTGGAGCTCCCCGAACCCTCCGCGCCCTGCTGGTGTGATGGCACTCGCAACATGCGCCCCGATCCTGGAGACTTGCGCACGGCACGAACCCCGGCCGCCGAATCCACCTCGGGACACGGAACATGGAGTTTCTCTGGCAATACTTCCTGGTCTTCCTGGCCGCGGCCACACCCTGGCTCGAGATCATGCTCGTGATCCCGGTCGCCATCGGCCTCGGGCTTGCCCCGATCCCCGTCACCCTGATCAGCTTCATCGGCAATGCGCTACCGGTGTTTGGCATCGTGGCACTGTTCCGCCAATGGGAACGGCGCCGTGGCCCCGTGCGCAGAAACTGGAGCCCGCGTGCCCGCCGCGTCTGGGACCGCTACGGTTTACCCGGCATCGCGCTGGCCGGACCCGTGATCACTGGCATCCACCTGGCCACCGTGATGGCCCTCGCGCTCCAGGCCAATCGGCGCAGCACTATCGTCTGGATGTCCCTGAGCCTCGCGATCTGGTCGGTAGTCACTCTGGTGGTCACGCTGGCCGGGTTCGAGGGCTTCCGTTGGCTCTTCTCAGACCACTGAGCTACCCTGAGACGACTCCAACAAGAACCCTGGTCCGCTTGTTGCATTCATTGCACACATGCACCTTTTCTGCGGTAGCGCGGACAACAAGCGGCAAACCGGTGCGGACAGCGCGCCATCTCGGTGCCTCTGCACCGGAAAGGCCCATCGCGTGGTTGTGGCAGCGTCGCCAGGCGCAGCCCTCGCTCCCCCGGGTTCACCGCTGATCGAGGCAAAAGCCAGTCCCTTTGATTTCCTTCATTTTCCGACATCCCGATATGAGGCAGGCCATGAATCGACCGCAGACCCAAAATCCCGAACTACGCGCCTGGGTAGATGAAATCGCAACGCTTTGTGAACCCGACACCGTCCAGTGGTGCGACGGTTCCCAGGAAGAATATGACCGGCTGACGGCGGAACTCGTCGCCGCCGGCACCTTCCAGCCTCTGAATCCCGAAAAATGGCCGGGCTGCTTTGCCGCCCGAAGCGACCCCAGCGACGTCGCGCGCGTCGAAGATCGCACCTACGTCTGCAGCGTGAACAAGAAGGACGCGGGACCGACCAATAACTGGGTCGACCCCCGGGAAATGAAGAAAACCCTGAAAGGCTTGTTCGCGGGCTGCATGCGTGGCCGGACCATGTACGTGATCCCGTTCAGCATGGGTCCGCTCGGATCGCCGATCGCGCAAATCGGCGTGGAACTGAGCGACTCGCCGTACGTGGTCGTGAACATGCGCATCATGACGCGAATGGGATCGGCGGTGCTCGACGTGCTCGACGACGGCCCGTTCGTGAAATGCCTGCACAGTGTCGGCGCACCGCTGGAGCAGGGCCAGAAGGACGTGCCGTGGCCGTGCAACCCCGAAACCAAGTACATCGTTCACTACCCCGAGGAGAAGAGCATCGTTTCCTACGGCAGCGGCTACGGCGGTAACGCGCTGCTGGGCAAGAAATGCTTCGCGCTGCGCATCGCCTCGACCATGGCCCGCAACGAGGGCTGGCTCGCCGAACACATGCTGATTCTCGGCGCGGAAGCGCCGGACGGGACCCGCACCTACATCGCAGGCGCATTCCCCAGCGCCTGCGGCAAGACCAACCTGGCCATGCTGGTGCCACCGGAGCCGTTCCGCGAGGACGGCTGGAAGATCACCACGGTGGGCGACGACATCGCCTGGATCAAACCCGGACCCGACGGACGCCTGCGCGCGATCAACCCCGAGGCCGGCTTCTTCGGTGTCGCACCCGGGACCAACGAACAGACCAATGCCAGCGCGATGGCCACCATTCGCAGCAACAGCATCTTCACCAACGTGGCAGTCACCGAGGATGGCGACATCTGGTGGGAAGGTCTGAGCAAGACCCCGCCGGAAGGGCTGATCGACTGGCGCGGCCAGCCATGGGATTCCACCAGCGGCAAGCCCGCCGCCCACCCGAACGCCCGTTTCACCGCACCGGCTTCTCAGTGCCCGACCATCGACCCGGCCTGGGAAGACCCGGCCGGAGTGCCGATCCACGCGTTCGTTTTCGGTGGCCGCCGGAGTACCACGGTGCCGCTGGTCGTGCAGGCCTTCAACTGGAACTTCGGCGTGTACATGGCGGCGACCATGGGCTCCGAAACCACCGCCGCCGCCTTCGGGGAACAAGGCAAGGTACGCCGCGATCCGTTCGCGATGCTGCCGTTCTGCGGCTACCACATGGCGGACTATTTCAATCACTGGCTACAGATCGGCCGCGAACTGGCTTACCCGCCGAAGGTGTTCGGGGTGAACTGGTTTCGGCGCGGTCCCGACGGCCAGTTCCTGTGGCCCGGGTTCAGCGAAAACATGCGCGTGTTGAAGTGGGTGATCGACCGCGTTCATGGCAACCGCCCAGCGGTGGAAAGCTCGCTCGGACGCATGCCGCATTACGAGGACCTGGACTGGCGTGGCCTCGAGGATTTCACCCGTGAGCAGTTCAACGAACTCATGTCGATCGACCGCGAAGCCTGGAAGAAGGAAGTCCATTCGCAGGACGAGTTGTTCTCGGAGCTTTACGACAAATTGCCGAAGGAGTTCATCTTCATGCGTGAACTGCTGCTGTCGAGCCTCTGGCGTTCCCCAAAGCACTGGGGCCTCGCGCCCGAACGGACCTGAAGGCCGGGCCACCGCCACCCTGCTGGCCCCCACCATGCGGGGGCCAGGCTCTCGCTGGACAACCGCGCTGGGCGAGCCCTGTGCCGGGCGTGCCTTCGGCGCGTTCGCGGGCGAGGCCCGCTCCCACATCGTGCGCGAACCCGGGGGCGGCATTCAGGCGAACAGCGCGTCGGGCGAGCGCTTGCGTGGCGGGGGCGCTTCTGCTACCTTTCACCGCCTTTCGTGAAGGTCGAATCCCTACCGGAGTCATTACCATGGCACGAGTCTGCCAGGTGACGGGCAAGCGCCCGATCACGGGAAACAACGTTTCCCACGCCAACAACAAAACCCGCCGGCGCTTTTTGCCCAATCTGCACTCGCACCGATTCTGGGTGGAGAGCGAGCAGCGCTTCGTCCGCCTGCGCCTTAGCAGCAAGGGGATGCGCATGATCGACAAGCGCGGTATCGATGCCGTGCTGTCCGACCTGCGCGCACGCGGCGAAAAGGTCTAAAGGAGAAGCGAAATGGCCAAAGGCGTACGCGACAAGATTCGGTTGGTGTCCAGTGCCGGTACCGGGCACTTTTATACCACCACCAAGAACAAGCGGAACATGCCGGAAAAGATGCAGATCAAGAAGTACGATCCCGTCGTCCGTCAGCATGTGATGTACAAGGAAGCGAAGATCAAGTAGGACTCTGCAATCCTGGCAGGACCTACACTGGGCCCGGTTCAGCCCGGGCCTTCCTGTTTCTGGTCAGGCCGGCGGGTCTTCCTTGTCCGCGATCGTTCGTGCCCACCGCACCATCATCTGCCCCCAGCGATGAGCCGTTGCCGGGTCGAGCTCGAGCTTCGTGTAGCGGCCGCCATCACGGATCAGAACCCGTAGCAGTGGAACACCGGAGTCATGGATAATCTGGCGCAGTTCGATGACCTCGCCGAAGGGGGCTTCGATTGAGTCCATGCCATATCCTCGTGTAAGCGAAATAACGCGAAAATCCTTCAGGCCTTCAGAGACGCAGCCCCGCCACACGCGGGACAGTCCAGCAAGCCGAACCCTGAACCACGGTGAGCCGGCCAGACCGTTTCGGTGGGCTGGTCATGCAATGGGCCAACCTGCCCCATCCCTTGATCGCGGTCCTGTGTTCGGCTCTTCGAATCGCCCGACATCTTCGCACACGACCCGCGACAGAACTACGCTCCCGGGCCGTCAGGGCTTATGCTTGAGGGCCTCGGGTCCTGGCCGGTGCAACAAGCCGATCAGCCGCCCGCCCACTCCCGCGAAAAGGCCTATGCGTCTTCGAACATGGCACTGCCACTGAACACCAGTCTGCTGCCGCGCACTCCCGAGACGGGCTCATGCGCGTGCCTGCGAGTGCACGCCGACCATCCACCCGGGGTGAACCTGCGCGATGGCTGTTTGTCCGTCGCGCCGGGGCTTGAATCCCTTGCCGCGAGTTACAGGATCGAGGAATGGCGTGCCGATGGCCCAGGCCGGGCATCGCTGGAGGGACACGTCCATCTGCTCGAGCACGCCGATGTGCTGTTCGCAGCCTGGCACCAGCCGGACACCACCCTCGCGGACACCACCCGGCAAGCCTACCTGGACCTCTTCCTCGCCGTCCGCGCGCGAGGGTTCCCATACCCCGTCCGCATCTGGAACTATTTCAGCGATATTCATGGCGATGAAGATGGACTGGAACGCTACCAGTCGTTCTGTATCGGACGTGGTTTGGCCCTCGACGAACTCGGGATCACCGAGGAAAGCATGCCCGCCGCGACCGCGATCGGAACCCGCGCCGCCGGCCTGTTTGTCTACCTGATCGCCGCCCGCTGTCCCGGCAAGGCGATCGAGAACCCGCGCCAGATCAGCGCCTACCGCTACCCGGAGCAATACAGCCCGGAAAGTCCGGCGTTCGCCCGCGCGACCCGGATCGAGACCACCGAAGGGCCGCAACTACTGTTGTCAGGCACCGCAAGCATCACCGGGCACGAAAGCCGGCATGTCGGCGACTGCGCCGCGCAGGCGCGCGAGATCCTTGCCAACCTCGATGCTCTGCACGCCACTGCGGGCAACGACCTGCCTCCACCCGCCTGGCTGCGCGTTTACCTGCGTCGGCCGGAAGATCAGCCGGTAGTGGCAGGAATTCTCTCCGAGCACTATCCACATACCCCCGCCGTGCACTGGGTCCTGGGTGATGTCTGCCGACGCGAACTCCTGGTGGAAATCGAGGGCGTGCATGCCCGAACTCCCTGAGGTCGAGACCACTCGGCGGGGCCTCGAACCCCACCTGCTCGGCCGCAAGATCCTTCGGCTCACGCTGCGCGACGCCCGGCTGCGCTGGCCGGTCCCAGGCGATCTGCCGGCAACGCTGGCCGGGCATCGCATCCTGAGCCTCCAGCGCCGCGCGAAGTACCTGCTGCTGGAAACCGACGGTCCCGGCCTGCTGCTGCACCTGGGGATGTCAGGGAGCCTGCGTCGCTGCACCCCGGAGACTCCGCTGCGCACCCATGATCACCTGATCTTCGCACTCGACGATGGTTTCGAGATCCGCCTGCACGATCCCCGCCGGTTCGGCTGCTGCCTGCCGTTGCCAATGCCTCCGACAGTGCACCCGCTGCTGGCTGCGCTGGGTCCGGAACCGCTGGGCGACGACTTCGACGGCGACCACCTGCATCGCCTCAGCCGCGGGCGCCGCGCGGCAGTGAAGGCGTTCATCATGGATCAGCGGGTTGTTGTCGGGGTCGGGAACATCTACGCCAGCGAATCCCTGTTCCTCGCAGGCATCCGCCCCGGTCGCGCGGCGCGCCGGGTGTCCCGCGGCGAATACGGCGAACTGGCCACGCAGATCCGCGCGGTGCTCAGCGACGCGATCAGCCAGGGCGGCACGACGCTGCGCGACTTCGTACACGAAGATGGCAGCCACGGTTACTTCCGCCAGCACCTGCGCGTGTACGGTCGCGAGGGGCAATGCTGCACCACCTGTTCGACGATGATCCGCAACCGCCCCATCGGCAACCGCGCGAGTGCCTACTGCCCGACTTGTCAGCGCTGACCCTCACAGCAGTCCCGCGCCAGGAAACGCCAAAAGTGGATGCTGCCCCCACGCCACGGCCATTGGTGCGGTTCGCCATCGCCCCGCATGGCCCACTAGCCCCCAGCCTGTGCCAGCTCCTCGGCCAATTGGCGCGCGTTCCGTACGCAGTCGTTCATGGCGATGCCACGATAGGCGTTGCCACCCAGGTGCAGGCCCGGATACTGCTCCAGGTGAGTGAAGAGTTCGTCTACCGCGGCGATGTGTCCAACACGGTAGGAAGGGATGCCGTTGTCCCAACGCTGGACGAAAGTGACGTCGGGCTGCTTGTCCACTCCCATGGTGAGCCGCAGGCCCTCGCGAGCCGTGGCGATCAGTCCAGCCTCGTCCTGCTGCACGAGTTCCGGATTCCGCTGCCCACCGATCATCACCCGGACACTCCTGGACCCCTCGGGCGCGCGGTCGGGAAAGATGCTGCTGTCCCAGAGCACTCCGAGCACCGGCAGACCGGCACTGGTCGTGGTCAATAGCCCAAAGCCGTCGAGCGGGTGATCAAGCTCCTTCCAGCCCAGCCCGACGACAGCGACGGGTGAATATTCGATCGCTTCGAGCCGGCTGGCAAGGTCCGCATCCAGCGACCGCAACATGCCGGCGGCGGCGTGGGCCTGGGTGCTCACCACCACCTGGTCGAAGACCTCGTCGAAATCACCGGTCCGCACGCGGTATCCGGAACCATCGGGCACAACGCTCTCCACCGGTGCGCCGAGATGCCACTCGACGGAGATGGTTTGACGCAGATGCTCGATGAAACTGCCGACACCACCCCTGAAGCTCATCAGAATCCCACCTGGCCCCGCCTGCTTCTTGCGCCGAGCGAGCATGCCCCGGAACAGCCCGCCATGCTCCTGTTCAAGGCGTACCACCAATGGAAACGCAGCGTTCACCGAGACCTTGTCCGGAGTGGTCGCATATATGCCAGCGGTCATCGCGTCCAGAAAAACGTCTGTGAATTCCCTGCCGACCCTGCGGTAGCCGAACTCCTGCAGCGTCTCTTCGCCCTCTCCCTTGCGCTTCGGCACGAAGAATTCGCCGGCCAGGCGCATCTTTGCACCCATACTGATCAGGCGAGTGGCAAGGAACGGCCCCGGAGCTTCTGGCAGCCGGTGCAACCGATCGGTGAAGATATATCGTTTCCGCGCGGCATCGGAGCTCGGCAACAACAGGTCCTCTGCCCCGGAATCCTTGACCAGTTGCATGCTGTCTGGCTTGTTGGTCAGAAAACCGTTGCCCCCGGCCTCGAAGTGAAATCCGTTCAAGGTATCGGTCCGCATGGTGCCACCGGGGATGGGCTCGGCATCGAAAAGATGAATTTCTCGATCGGGCCGGGCCTTTTCGAGATAAAAAGCCGTTGTCAGGCCGCTGATGCCGGCGCCGATAATCGCAGTGCGCATGGTGGTCTCCTGGGGAAGGGACGGTTTTCAGGGCAACATAGCGTTGCAGTCTGTGTCAGTAAGACTGAAGAATCCATGATCCATCGCATACCGCTGTCGAATGCGGGAAGCGCTGATCTGTTCGTCATCGCGAGGAGCGGAGCCTGGGGCACCCTGGACGCGCCGACGGTGCTGGGATAGCTTGTGATGGGCATACTGGATCAGTACTGCGCGCCCCGGCTGGCTGCAGAACAACTTTCCGTTCTCTATCCTATGCCCGCTGCCTGCAGTACTGGATAATCGGTATTTGATCCTCTTTTGATGGAGCACCATGACAGAACGACGGCACGCAGTGAACCGCCTGTCCTGGTTCAGCGCCTACGCGTTGCGCCTGGCGCTGTTGCTGAGCGTCTGGTGGATCCTGAGCGGCAGCACCGGGGACTGGTGGTTCGGTCTGCCACTGGCCGTCTTCGCCGCTGCGGTCAGCCTGTGGTTGACGCCGCCCGCGCGCTTCCGGCTGCGCCTGCAC
>SLHN01000281.1 GCA_007136145.1 Thioalkalivibrio sp. | reverse complement strand
TCGCGCCAGCGTTCGAGTGCGTGGAAACGGGCCTTGGCCACGTCCGAAGCGCCCTGGATCTCTGCGAGCTGCTCCACGATCGGTTCGGCGTCGACATCGCGCATGAGCTTCCCGATGTACTGCATCTGCCGGCGCAGTGCGCTGTGGCTGTTGATTCGTCGTGCCTCCAGCACTGCGTCACGTAGTGGCTCCGGAAGGTCCAGTTTCCGCATACTGTCAGCGGGAAGCTGAACCAGTGCCCTGCCGATATTCTGCAGGGCACTGCTTTCCCGCTTGCGCCGGGATTTGCTCGGTGGCGCCGGTGTTTCGTCAGGTTCGCTGTTGTTCATGGGGTCTCGGGCACATTCGGTTTCCGAACAGTATTCGTCCAGCAGTCTAGCAGCCTGCTCCCCGGCAGGCGCATCCAGCTTCATGAACCCTGTCGCCTGCCATGGCTGGAAGTGCAGGGTGCCAATGAGCGCAGCGAATTGCGCCGTTCGAGGCCCGGGGGACGCACTAGCCGCCCGCGCGACGTTTTGCGCCTGACGCTTCATTGCGGTATCATCCGCCTCCCGTATACAACTGATTCGTCAGTGGCTGCGGTGGTCCTTGGTGGCAGGGGTGCCTCGGTGGCGGTCCTTCCGGGGATCTGATGTGGAATCAGTTGGTGGTGCAGTCCGAAAGCGGCCTCGGGGTCGCGCCGGACAGCAGTGCCAAACGTCTGAAGGCCCCATTTGGGGCCTTTATTGTTGGGCGCGTGGCCCCGGGTTCGAGTGGTGCCACGGTGGTGCTGAAAGCCTGCGGGCGCCGATGCGGCCGTTGGTCGTGTCCGGGGCGCGGGATCGCCCCTTTTTTGTTGCCGTCCGTCGAGCGGGTGTTGACCGGCCTGACCGCCCATCGTCGCGGGTCTGTGGAGTGGTGTGTCGTTGGACAAGTCGGAACAATTATGGGAAATGCTTGCGCCATCCGTGCGGGCTCTTGGTTTTGAACTGTGGGGTATTGAACACCATACGGGTTCGACCCCTGTGCTGTTACGTATCTACATCGACCACCCCGACGGTATTACCGTGGACGATTGCAGTGCGGTCAGCGATCAGGTCAGCGCCATACTCGATGTGGAGGACCCGATTCGCGGCGAGTACACGCTCGAAGTGTCCAGCCCGGGAATCGAAAGGCCGCTGTTCACGCCCGAGCAGTTTCGCAGTTACATCGGCAGCGACGTGAAGGTACGCCTGGCGTGGCCCGAGCATGGTCGCCGCAACTTTCGCGGACGTCTGCTTTCGGTCGCCGACGAAGGGATCGAAGTGGAGGTGGACGGAGTCGCCTACCTGCTGCCCTTCGGCGCCATTGCCAGGGCCCGGTTGGTGGAGCCGATCGAACCCAGTCGTTGATCAATCATCGGTGGCAGCCCGCCGAAGTCGTGGAGATGCATTGAATGAACAAGGAGATCCTGCTGGTCGTCGACGCCGTCTCGAACGAGAAAGGCGTGGACAAGAGTGTCATCTTCTCGGCGCTCGAATCGGCGCTGGCCATGGCAACGCGCAAGCGTCATGGCGGCAAGATGGACGTGCGCGTCAAGATCGATCGCGGTTCCGGGGATTACGAGGCTTTCCGGCGCTGGACGGTGCTGGACGATGATGACCCCGAGTTCGAATCGCCGGACCACCAGATCCTGCTCTCCTACGCGCGCCAGAAGCACCCCGACATCCAGGTCGGCGAGGTGATCGAGGAGCCGGTTCCCGCGGTGGACTTCGGGCGCATCGCGGCGCAGACCGCGAAGCAGGTCATCGTGCAGAAGGTGCGCGAAGCGGAACGGGCGAAGGTCATCGAGGAGTACCAGGCGCGTGTGGGCGGGCTGGTCATGGGTATCGTCAAGCGCACCGACCGTAACGGGGTGTACCTCGATCTCGGGGCCAACGCCGAAGCCCTGATCCCGCGCGAGCACATGATCCCCCGCGAGTCGGTGCGCAACAATGACCGTCTTCGCGGATACCTGCGCGAGATTCGTCCCGAGGCCCGAGGCCCGCAGCTTTTCGTAAGCCGGACGGCGCCGGAATTCCTGATCGAACTGTTCAAGCTCGAGGTGCCGGAAGTCGGGCAGAACATCATCGAGATCATGGGTGCGGCTCGTGATCCGGGCATGCGCGCAAAGATCGCGGTTCGTTCGAACGATCCCCGGCTGGACCCGGTGGGCGCCTGTGTCGGAATGCGCGGCTCGCGTGTGCAGTCGGTGTCCAACGAGCTCGCGGGTGAGCGCATCGACATCATCGTCTGGAACGAGAATCCGGCGCAGTTCGTGATCAACGCGATGTCGCCGGCGGAGGTGCTGTCGATCGTCGTCGACGAGGAGAAACAGAGCATGGACATCGCGGTGGCCGAGGACAAGCTCTCGCTCGCCATCGGGCGTGGCGGCCAGAACATCCGGCTCGCATCCCAGCTGACAGGCTGGGAGTTGAACGTGATGACCGAGGCGCAGGCCGCGGAAAAAAGTGATGCCGAGGCGCAACAGGTCCAGCAGCAGTTCATGGATGCGCTGGATGTGGACGAGGAAGTGGCCGCAATCCTGGTGCAGGAAGGCTTCACGACCCTTGATGAGGTCGCCTACGTCGACGAGCAGGAACTCCTGGCAATCGAGGAGTTCGATGCCGATATCGTATCCGAGCTGCGTTCCCGTGCCAGCGATGCGTTGTTGACGCGGGCAATTGCCGCGGAGGAACAACTCGAGGGAGCGCAGCCGAGCGAGGATCTTCTGAATATGGCGGGCATGACCAAGGTTGTGGCCAACAAGCTGGCTGCCCACGGGATCTCGAGCATGGAAGAATTAGCCGAACAGGCGGTGGACGACGTGGTCGAGGCGACCGGAGTGGATCCGGAATACGCCGCCGAACTGATCATGACGGCCCGGGCACCCTGGTTCGAGGCGGATGCCTGAATCCGGCGTGGTGGCTGCTGCGGCCGTGTCGCAGCGTGCAAGCGGTTAGAATGGATAGGAGGTACGCGCAATGTCGCAGATGACGGTACAGCAATTCGCGGAGTCGGTGGGTACGCCGGTGGACCGCCTCATTGGTCAGCTGAAAGAGGCGGGCGTCGAGGTGGATGGCCCGGCCGCCAAGGTCACCGATGCAGAGAAGCTGCGTCTGCTCGAATACCTTCGAGAGTCTCACGGTGCCGGCGACAGAAGCGATGCCGGCCGCATGACCCTGAAGCGTCGCGCCACCACGCAAACGCTGAAGGTCAATGCTGGCCAGGGTCGCACCAAGACCGTAAACGTCGAGGTGCGCAAGCGGCGCCAGATCGTGCGCAAGGCACCGGAAGCGCAACCCGTTGCGGAAGCGCCGGTTGCTCCCCCTGCGCCGGAGCCGGCGGTCGCTCCTTCACCGGTCGAGACCCCGGTGCAAGCCGAGCCAGCGATCCCTGAGGCCCCCGCTGCCGCCCCGAAGAGTGTTCCGGTGGTGGAAGAAGTGCCGGAAGTCGCCGTCGAGCCGGAAGCGCCGCCTCAGGTGCCAGAGCCGGAGGTGGTTCCGGAGCCTGAGCCCGAGCCAGTGGTTGCGGCGACGCCACCTCCCGCACCCGCGGACGAGCCTCCCGCGAAGCCGGCAACCAAGGCGCGCACGAAGCCCCTGAGCCGTACCGAACAGTTGGCGTTGCAGAGTGCCGCCGAGCGAGAAGCCAGGCGCCGTGCGGTGGACCAGCGTCAGCAGGAACTGGATGAACGCAAGAAGCGCCAGGAGCAGAAGCAATTCGAGGAAGAGGAAGCAGCGCGGCTCAAGCTCGAGGAGCAGGCGCGACTGGAGCGCAGGGAAGAGGCTGAGCGCGCGGCCGCGGAAAAGGAAAAAACTCGAGTCGATGCGCCGGCCAAGGGTGCCGAACCCGCGCGCAAGAAGGGTCGGCGCGGTGGCCGCGAGGAAGCGGGTGGACGCAAGGAACTGCACGTGGCCGGCGAGCGCCGTGGCAAGCGTGAAAAGGGCAAGAGCCGGGTTGCACAGACTGCCGCCGCGGCCGCCGTCGCGAGCAAACATGGCTTTGCGCGTCCCACCGCCCCGGTGGTGCGCGAGGTCGAGGTTCCGGAAACAATCACCGTGGGCGAGCTTGCTCAGGCCATGGCGATCAAGGCACCGCAACTGATCAAGGCGCTGATGGGCATGGGCGTGATGGCGACCATCAACCAGAGCATCGATCAGGACACCGGCATGCTCGTGGTCGAGGAAATGGGTCACAAGGCGATTGCCGCGCAGGCCCGCAGCATCGAGGACGAGATCACTGTCGATATCCAGCAGACCGGTGATGCCAAGCCGCGCCCGCCGGTGGTTACGGTGATGGGTCACGTCGATCACGGCAAGACGTCGCTGCTCGATTTCATCCGCAAGGCCAAGGTGGCCTCCGGCGAGGCTGGCGGTATCACCCAGCACATTGGTGCCTACCATGTGCCCAACACGAAGGACGGCATCACGTTCCTGGATACACCAGGGCATGCCGCGTTCACCGCGATGCGGGCGCGTGGCGCGAAGGCCACCGATATCGTGATTCTGGTGGTCGCGGCCGATGATGGCGTGATGCCGCAGACCATCGAGGCGGTCGACCATGCCAAGGCGGCCGGGGTGCCGCTGGTGGTGGCGGTCAACAAGATCGATAAACCGGCTGCCGACCCGGAGCGGGTGATGAACGAGCTGTCGCAACGGGGCGTAATGCCGGAATCGTGGGGCGGCGACACCCAGTTCGTTCCGGTGTCCGCGATAACCGGCCAGGGCATCGACGATCTGCTCGAGGCCGTCGGCCTGCAGGCCGAGGTCATGGAGCTCAAGGCCCCCGACGAGGGTGCCGCGAGGGGCGTGGTGATCGAATCGAGGCTGGACAAGGGTCGCGGACCGGTGGCCACGGTGCTGGTTCAGGCCGGACGTCTGAAGCATGGCGACATCATGCTCAGTGGTCAGGAATATGGTCGCGTGCGCGCGATGTTCGACGATACCGGAGCCGCGGTGAAATCGGTGGGTCCGTCGATGCCGGTGGAGATTCTCGGCCTCTCGGGGGTGCCCAATGCCGGCGACGAAGTGTTGGTGGTCGCGGACGAGAAGACCGCGCGTGACGTCGCGGCTCATCGCGAAACCCGCCAACGCGAGCAGAAGCTGGCGACACAGCAGGCTTCGAAGCTCGAGAACATCTTCAATCAGATGAAGGACGGGCAGGTTGCGACCGTCAACATTCTGCTGAAAACCGACGTCCAGGGTTCGGCCGAGGCACTGCGCGATGCGTTGATCAAGCTGTCGACCGACGAAGTCCGGGTCAAGGTGGTTTCTACCGGCGTCGGTGGGATCTCCGAATCCGACATCAACCTGGCGATGGCGAGTCAGGCGATCATCATTGCCTTCAACGTCCGTGCCGATGCCGGTGCCCGCCGCCTGGCCGCGGAAAACGAGATCGACCTGCGCTACTACTCGGTGATCTACGAGGCCATCGAGGACGTGAAGCAGGCTCTGACCGGCTTGCTGTCCCCGGAAATGCGCGAGGAGATCGTCGGCCTCGCCCAGGTGCGCGACGTATTCAAGGCCTCGGGCTTCGGTGCCGTGGCCGGCTGCCTGGTGGTCGAGGGTACCGTGAAGCGGGGCAATCCGATCCGTGTGCTGCGCGACAACGTAGTGATCTACGAGGGTGAACTCGAGAGCCTGCGCCGCTTCAAGGACGACGTCAGCGAGGTCAAGACGGGTACCGAGTGTGGTATCGCGGTCAAGAACTACAATGACGTCCGTCCTGGCGACCAGATCGAGGTCTACCAGCGGGTCGAAGTGGCCCGGACCCTCTGATGACGGCGCGCCGGGATTATCAACGCAGCGATCGGGTCGGCGACCAGATGCAACGCGAGCTCGCCGAACTGATCCGGCTCGAGGTCAAGGATCCGCGGGTGGGAATGGTGACCCTGTCGGGTGTCGAGGTCACGCGTGACCTCGCCCACGCCAAGGTCTTCTTTACCCAGCTGGGCGGAGAAGAAAAGGGACTGGAGGCGGAAAAGGGTCTGAATCATGCCGCCGGGTACCTGCGTCGGGTTCTCGGAACCCGCCTGAGGCTGCGCAGCGTTCCGAGCCTGCGTTTCATCTATGACGACACACCGGAACGGGGTGCCCGCATTTCGGCGCTGATCGATTCCGCCATCGCCGAGGATGAGGCTCGCCACCCCGAACATGATGCGTCGGACGAGCCCGATGCCGACGGCGACGGGCGGCCCGTAAGCTGAGCCGCCGTTGGGCGCTTCCGCTTTTGGGGTTCGCACACTACCTGCCACCATGCCGATAAAACGCCGCGATGTCGACGGCATCATTCTCCTCGACAAGCCGCTCGGCCTGAGTTCCAACCAGGCATTGGGGCGCGTCAAGTATCTGCTGGCCGCGCGCAAGGGCGGACACACCGGTAGCCTGGACCCCCTGGCCACCGGATTGCTCCCGCTCTGTTTTGGGCAGGCCACGAAGGTCTCGGGATGGCTGCTCGATGCCGACAAGCGCTATTCGGTCGTCGCCCGGCTGGGTGTGGAGACCACCACGGGAGATCTGGAAGGCGAGGTCATTCAAGAAACGCCGGTCCCCGAATTCTCCGATGCGGATATCGAAAGTGCGTGTGTGGGGCTGAGGGGTGAAATTCAGCAGATCCCGCCGATGTACTCCGCGCTGAAGCACGAAGGGCAACGTCTCTACGATCTGGCGCGCAAGGGCATCGAAGTCGAGCGCGCCGCGCGGACGGTCGTTATTCATTCGCTGCGGTTCGAGCGTGTCGCCCGGAACGAATTGCGCCTGGAAGTGCGCTGCAGCAAGGGGACTTATATCCGCACCCTGGTGCAGGATCTCGGCCGGGCGCTCGGTTGTGGCGCGACGGTTGCCATGCTCCGGCGTACTGGGCACGGTGCCTTTGATACCGCGGACATGGTCGGCATGGAGACACTCGAAGCAGCCGCCGAGCGCACTGGCCCTCAGGGCCTGGAAGCCTGGCTGCTGCCTCCGGATCGCGCGCTGATGGATCGACCCGAGGTGCGGCTCGACGCGGCCAGCAGTCGCTTTTTGCTGCAGGGGCAGCCGGTGTTTGTCCCGGGGGTCCGAGCCACCGGGCCCCTGCGGCTGTACGGCGCCAGCGGGGTGTTTCTCGGGATAGGGGAATTGCTGGACGACGGTCGGGTGGCCCCGCGTCGCCTCTTTCTGCCTACTGTTTCCTGTTAATTCATGGTGTTTGCATGCTACTATTCCGCGCCTCCGCCAAGGGGAGACGCTGATTGATGCGCTTGTCATCGCGAGTGAAGCGCGGCAGTCCAAACGGCGCATGTGAAATCAATGCGTTATGGATGGCAGCACGATGCTCGTGGGGGCAGGTTTCGTCACCCGCGATAATGGGTTGATCAGCGTTTCCCCCGGCAGCCTGCCGGACTCAGGTTGCCAGACCCGCGGTACGAAAGGCCGCGCCAGTTCGTTGCGCACGGCCATTCGTCAGGGCTTCGGCGCACAGTCGGGGCCTGCGGGGGGCGGCCGATTCATTCGCGGGGCATGGCCTGGGGCCCGTACCCGCGGAACCAGACAACACGGTTTACGTATCAGGAGTCAAGCACGACATGTCATTCACTACCGAAACCAAGACGGCCATCGTCGAGGAATACCGCCGGGATCCCAACGATACCGGTTCGCCGGAGGTCCAGGTTGCATTGTTGACCGCTCGGATCAAGCATCTGATGGGGCACTTCGACAACCACAAGAAGGACCATCATTCGCGGCGTGGTCTGTTGAAGATGGTCAACCAGCGGCGCAAGCTCCTGACCTACCTGAAGGGTAGGGATCAGGAGCGTTATCAGACGCTTGTTCAGAGCCTCGGCCTGCGCCGTTGAGGTTGTTCAGGAAGACCGGATACTCGATTGCTCCCACCTTGCAATTGTCCTGAAGACGCCGTCGCGGGCGTATCGTTGCACCCTTTACCCGTGACGGCGCTCAGCGTGCGAGCGAAGAGACGAGCAAGTCGGTTTCGGTTGGCGGAGACAGCCTGAAGTTCACTGCGCCGTAAAGTTCACCAAGAAGCGGGAAGCCCAGCGTGTCATACAAGAAAACGTTTCAGTACGGAAAGCACACGGTCACACTCGAAACCGGCGGCATTGCCCGTCAGGCGAGCGGAGCCGTTCTCGTCAACGTGGCAGATACCGTGGTGCTGGTCACCGTGGTCGCGCGCAAGGATGCGGACCCGGGTCGCGACTTCTTTCCGATGACGGTGAATTATCAGGAACGGACCTATGCGGCAGGCAAGATTCCCGGCGGTTTCTTCAAGCGCGAGGGGCGTCCGAACGAAAAGGAAACGCTGATCTGCCGGCTGATCGACCGACCGCTGCGGCCCCTGTTTCCCGAGGGTTTCACGCACGAGACCCAGATCATCGCCACCGTGGTTTCGTTGAATCCCGAGGTCGATCCTGATATCCCGGCGCTGATCGGTGCTTCGGCCGCGGTTGCCCTGTCCGGGGTTCCGTTCGCGGGTCCTGTCGGCGCGGCTCGGGTCGGCTACCGGAACGGGGAGTACCTGCTGAATCCGACCGCCAGCGAACTTGCCGAGTCGGATCTCGATCTCGTCGTTGCCGGAACCGCGAATGCGGTGATCATGGTCGAGTCCGAGGCCCGGGAGCTTTCGGAAGAAGTCATGCTGGGTGCGGTCATGTTCGGTCACGAGCAGATGCAGGCCGCGATCGATGCGATTCGTGAACTGGCTGCCGAGGCCGGCAAGCCCGCGTGGGATTGGACCGCGCCCGCTGGCGACAACAATCTGGACGAGATTGTCGCCAGTACTGCCCGTGCGCGCCTGGTCGACGCTTACCAGATCCCCGAAAAGCAGGCGCGTACACATCGGCTGGACGAGGTGCGCGCCAGCGTGGTCGAGGAACTGGCGACCGGAGCCGAAGGCGCGCCTTCGGCCGATGCCGTGAAGAACGCCTTCCATGATCTCGAATACCGCATCGTTCGCGACCGGATCCTCGACGGCAACCCGCGGATCGACGGCCGCGATAACCAGACTGTCCGCCCGATCTCGGTGCGGACCGGTGTGTTGCCGCGCGCGCACGGGTCGGCCGTGTTCACTCGTGGTGAAACGCAGGCTCTGGTGGTGGCAACGCTGGGAACCGACCGCGACGCGCAGGTCATCGACGCGATCGAGGGCGAACGCCGCGAGCGATTCATGCTGCATTACAATTTCCCGCCATATTGCACTGGCGAGACCGGGATGGTCGGCACGCCGAAGCGGCGCGAAATCGGTCATGGGCGGTTGGCCAAGCGCGGTGTTCAGGCCGTGATGCCGAAGGCCGAGGATTTCCCCTACGTGATCCGTGTGGTCTCCGAAATCACCGAATCGAATGGTTCCAGCTCGATGGCGTCGGTCTGCGGTACCAGCCTCGCCCTGATGGATGCCGGCGTACCGTTGAAGGCGCCGGTCGCGGGTATCGCCATGGGCCTGATCAAGGAGGGTGAGCGTTTCGCGGTGCTTTCCGACATCCTCGGCGACGAGGATCACCTTGGGGACATGGATTTCAAGGTCGCGGGAACCACCGGTGGCGTCACCGCGCTGCAGATGGACATCAAGATCGACGGCATCACGCGCGAGATCATGTCCAAGGCGCTGGACCAGGCGCGTCATGCACGCCTGGAGATCCTCGAGAACATGAACCGCGTG
>SLHN01000104.1 GCA_007136145.1 Thioalkalivibrio sp. | reverse complement strand
TGTTCGCATCAGCGGTTCACCCAATGGGCGGAAGGGCGCAAGACGCTGCGGATGGAATTCTTCTACCGGGAGATGCGCCAGGAAACCGGCTGGCTGATGTCGCAGGGGAAGCCCGAAGGCGGACGCTGGAACTTCGATCCGGAAAACCGCAAGGCGTTGCCGCGTGGGCATGTCCTTCCCGAACGGCTGCGTTTCGGACCTGACGACATTACGCGCGCGGTCATCGATCTGGTCGCAAAGCGCTTCCACGATCATTTCGGGGATCTGGAAGGCTTCGGATGGGCGGTGACACGGGTAGACGCACAGGCGGCTCTTGCACACTTCATCGAATGCGGGTTGCCCGGATTCGGGGATTTTCAGGACGCAATGAAACAGGGCGAGGATTTTCTCTACCATTCCCTGTTGTCACCCTACCTGAATATCGGGCTCCTGGAGCCGCGCGAGGTTTGCGAGGCGGCTCTGGAAGCGTATGCGCGGGGGGCGGCAGGGCTGGCCGCGGTCGAAGGGTTCATCCGCCAGATTCTTGGCTGGCGGGAGTATGTGCGCGGAATCTATTGGTCACGCATGCCGGGATATGCGCGATCGAACCATTTCAACGCGTCCCGGCCGCTGCCGGCGTTGTACTGGACGGCGGAGACCGATATGCGGTGTATGCACGAGACGATCGAGAGCACGCGCCGAAACGCCTACGCGCATCATATCCAGCGGCTGATGGTGACCGGCAACTTCGCCTTGCTTGCCGGGATTGCGCCGGAAGAGGTGGAATCGTGGTACCTCGCCGTCTACGCGGACGCCTTCGAGTGGGTGGAACTGCCGAATACCCACGGCATGGCCTTGCACGCGGATGGGGGACTGCTTGGGTCGAAGCCCTATGCGGCTTCTGGAGCCTATATTCACCGTATGTCCGATTATTGCGGCCGTTGCGCGTACAGCCCGAAGCTGAAACTCGGCAGGGGCGCGTGTCCATTCAACTACCTTTACTGGAACTTCCTGATCGCGAACGAAGAAACGCTGGGCCTGAATCCGCGCATGGCCATGCCCTATCGCAACCTGCGGCGGATGATCGCGGAACACAGGGATACGATCGTTCGCGAGAGCCGCGACTTTCTTGCAGCGCTGTAACAGGTATCTCGGTCCGGTTTCCCGGCACCGAGGATGCTGAAAAGTGCAGGCGCAGGGTGCCAATGAGCGCAGCGAATTGCACCGTTCGAGGCCCGGAAGCCTGGAGGTCAGGAACGGCGTGGTATCGGTGCGGTTCGGCTGCGCCTTACGGCACCCTACGCTGGTTATTTCGCGCTGACACGGCGATCGGGCGCCGTGCATTGCCGGGCTCGGTTTCCATCACTCTGGTCGGCGACCTGAATCGTTCCTTGCCGAGAGGGGTGGCCGGGACGAGGCGGTGGATCGTCGTGGCGTATTCCCCTATGCTACGTGCCAGATCCATAAGGTGGATTGATTCATCGCCGTTGCGGAGCGCGCGGGCGCAAATCCGAAACTCAGCCTCAACAGGAACCGGGGGCCTGTCGTTCGTTGTGAATCCTTACGCCATATTCCTGCTGTATCTGCTGGCGATCCTCGGTTTCGTCGCGGTCACGCTGCTGATGAACCGGGTGCTGGGTCCGAAGCCCGTGGCGTCGGCGATGAAACGCGAACCGTTTGAGTGCGGAGCGGCTCCGGTCGATCGGCTGAACGTGAAGGCCGTGCCGGTAAAGTATTACGGGATCGCCGTGGTGTTCATTCTGTTCGAGCTGGAAACCGTGTTCCTGTTTCTCTGGGCGCTGGGCGCGCAGCCGCTCACCGGGACCCTGTTGCTGGTCTTCGGATTCTTCCTGCTACTGCTGGTGCTTCTGGTGCTTTACGTCTGGAAATCCGGGCTGCTGGAGGATGTGCGTACATGACCGGATTTCCGCGCAGGGTGGAACAGCGCGGTGTCATCCGCCGTGGGGTTCCAGGTTTGACCCGTGGCATTCAGGGCCATTACCGCTGTCGAATGGCAGAGGACGACCTCCGGTTTTTTCCGCCCCATGCTTGGGTAGCGGGGGTCTGATGAACGCCGCACACGAAAGGACGGGGGCGTTCGAGTACCTGACGACGCGCAAGGACGAACTCGTCGGCTGGGCGCGGAAGTTCTCGATCTTTCCGTATCCCTTCGTCACCGCCTGCTGCGCGATGGAGTTCATGTCGGTCAGCTCGACGATGTACGACACCGACCGTTTCGGCGCCGCGCTGCCGCGTTTCTCGCCGCGGCAGTCGGACCTGATGATGGTCGTCGGCACGATCACTCACAAGCAGGCACCGATCCTGAAGAAGGTCTACGAGCAGATGTGCGAGCCGAAGTGGGTGATGGCCTTCGGTGTCTGCGCGACCAGCGGCGGCTTCTACCGGAACTACGCGGCGTTGCAGGGTATCGACAAAGTCATTCCAGTGGATGTTTACATTCCCGGCTGCCCGCCGCGTCCCGAGTCGGTGATCGACGGTATCATGCAGCTGCAGGACAAGATCGCCCATTCCCGTCACCCGATCATCAACGAGAAGTTCTGACATGGATGCCGGATTGCTTGAGCGGGTGCGGGAGCGACTCGCCGGAGAGGGGCTGGAACCGGCCTTCGCGCACGGTTTGCTGGCCGTGCCGCTGCCGCGCGAGCGCTTGCTGAGCGTCGTGAAAATGCTCCGGGACGGCTTCGGTTTCGATCTGTTCCTCGATGTGACCGCGGTGGACTGGCCCGGGCGCGATCCGCGTTTCGACGTCGTGTTCCATTTCTACTCGACCCGCGGTCATCAGCGCGTGCGTCTGAAAACGACGGTGACCGAGGCCGACCCGGTGGTCGATTCGCTGGTTCCGCTGTACGGTTCGGCGGCGTTCATGGAGCGCGAATGCCATGACATGTATGGCATCCGTTTCCGTGGCAACGAAGATCTGCGCCCGATCCTGCTCTACGAAGGTTTCCAGGGCCACCCGCTGCGCAAGGACTATCCCAAGGACCGCGAACAGCCCCTGGTGAGGTACCGCGAATGATGGCGCCTGCATTCAACGTAGGGCGGAAGAGGCCGCAGGCCGTCATCCGCCGCAGGGCGCCGGGGTGTGCCGGAGCGCGCGGTGCCCAGGTCGTGCACCGGATGGCGGATGACGCTGCGCTTTTCCGCCCTACAGTCGGTCGCGGGCACTGCGGGTCATGACGATGCGCGACACGGAGGAGACATTGCCGACCCCGGTACGGCCGGCGTTCGATACGCCATCGACCGAAGACGGCGTGATCGTGAACATCGGGCCATCGCATCCGGCGACCCACGGCACACTGCAGATCATCGCCGAACTGAGCGGCGAGAAGGTTGTGCGCGCGGATGTGCACTGCGGCTACCTGCACCGCGGTTTCGAGAAGGAGTGCGAGGCACATACCTGGCATACGCTGATCCCGTACGTCGACCGCCTGAACTATTGCTCCGCGCTGATCAATGGCTTCGCGTACTGCGACGCGGTCGAAACGCTGATGGGGGTCGAGATCACGCCGCGCACCCGCTACCTGCGCACGCTGCTGTCCGAGTACTCGCGCATCGCCGATCACATCACCTGCATCGCCGCCTCGGTGATGGAACTGGGCGCGATGACCGCGTTCCTGTACCTGATGACGATCCGCGACTGGATCTACGAGCACCTCGCGGACCTGACCGGAGCGAGGGTGACCTACAGCTACGGGCGCATCGGCGGGCTCGCGCACGATCTGCCGGAAGGCTGGATCAAGCGGCTGGAGGAGATTCTCGACGAGTATGAGGAGTACGTCGGCCGCATTCATGGACTGATGGACCGCAACCGGATCTTCATCGACCGCACCCGAAATGTTGGCGTGATCAGCACCGAGCAGGCGATCCACTGGGGTTTCACCGGGCCGATCCTGCGCTCCACCGGTGTTCCGCGCGACCTGCGCCGGGATACTCCTTATCTGGCCTACGACGAACTGGATTTCGAGATTCCGGTCGGCATCAACGGCGACAACTACGACCGGTATTACGTGCGCATGCGCGAGATGGACGAGTCGGTGTACATGATCCGTCAGTTGATCGAAATGCTGCCCGAAGGGCCGATCAACGTCGACGATCGCCGCTGTACCTTCCCCGACAAGAAGCTCGTGTACACCGAAATCGAATCGCTGATCAATCATTTCAAACTGGTAATCGACGGTCCCCAGGTTCCCGCCGGCGAAGTCTACCGCGCGCACGAGGCGGCCAACGGCGAACTCGGGTTCTTCCTGGTCAGCGATGGCACCGGCACCCCGCACAAGGTACACGTGCGTGCGCCGAGCTTCGTGCACATGGGCGGGCTGCACAAGCTGCTGGAGGGTTACCAGCTCGCCGACATCATTTCGACTTTCGGGACCGTGAACATGATCGGCGGGGAGTGCGACCGGTGAAGCACCTGATTCCCGAGTTCGAGCGCCTGAAGGCGCGGCTGCCGCCGGGGCATGACGCGACCCTGCTGGTCCCCTGTCTGCGGCGGATCCAGGAAGACCGTGGCTATATCGAAAACAGCGACATCGACGGTCTGGTCGAATATCTCGGCGTGCCGCGCATTCAGATCGAGGAGGTGCTGTCGTTCTACGGCATGCTGCGCCGCGCGCCGATCGGGCGCTGGCATCTGCAGGTCTGCCGCAACGTCTCGTGCTCGATGCGCGGTGCCGAACGGCTGCTCGGTCAGCTGACTGACAAGCTGGGAATCGGCCCCGGCGAGACGACACCCGACGGCCGCTTCACGCTGTCCACGGTCGAGTGCCTGGGTTCCTGCGGCACCGCCCCGGTGGTGATGGTGAACGAGGCCTACCACGAAAACCTGAGTGTTGCCGACATCGACGCGCTGATCGAGAGGCTGGACTGAGATGCCCGGGCGCAAGGTACTGATGGACTTCGAGGTGACTGCCGATTCGCATACATTGGCGGCCTACCGCGCGCGCGGCGGTTACGAGGCACTGGCCAAGGCGCTGAGCACAATGCAGCCGCGCGAGGTCACCCAGGAAATCGTCGATTCCGGTCTGCAGGGGCGCGGGGGTGCCGCGTTTCCGGCCGGGCGCAAGTGGCAGGGGATCGATCCCGACGACGGCCAGCCGCATTACCTGATCGCGAACGCCGACGAGGGCGAACCCGGAACCTTCAAGGACCGCTGGGTGCTCGAATACAACCCGCACGCGCTGCTCGAGTCGATGCTGGTCAGCGCCTACGCGCTGGGAGTGCGCCACTGTTTCGTGTATATCCGGGGCGAATACGACATGCCCTGGCGGCGGCTCGACGCGGCGGTCGAGGAAGCCTACGCCGCCGGACTGTTCGGCGAGAACATTCTCGACAGTGGTTTTTCCTGCGACCTGTTCGTGTTTCGCGGCGCGGGTGCCTACGTCTGCGGCGAGGCCTCGTCGCTGCTCGGCTCGATCGAGGGGACGCGGGCCTACCCGCGTAACCGGCCGCCGCGAATGACGGTGCGCGGCCTGTATCAGGCCCCGACGGTCGTGAACAACGTCGAGACGCTTTCGACCATCGCCTGGATCATCCGCAACGGTGCTGCCGCGTTCCGGGAAATCGGGACCGAGAAGAGTCCGGGAACGCGGTTGATCTCGGTTTCCGGGCATATCCGCAAGCCCGGCGTCTACGAGGTGGAACTGGGTTACTCCTGGGCCAGGTTCCTGCACGAGGACTGCGGCGGTCTGCTCTGCAACAAGGCGCTGAAGGCGGTGATTCCGGGCGGCATTTCCTCGCAGGTGCTGACCGGCAAGGACGCCAAGGTGCTGACCGCGGGCGAGGTCGAGGGTCTGACCCTGGACCACGAAAAGCTCCGCTCCGCCGGTTCTTCGCTGGGCTCGGGCGGGATGATCGTGATCGCCGAGGGCACCTGCATGGTGCGGCTGCTGCAGATCATGCTGCGTTTCTATCATCACGAGTCCTGCGGCCAGTGCACGCCCTGCCGCGAGGGGACCGGCTGGATGCACAGGGTGATCGACCGCATCGTCGCCGGCGAGGGGCGGCCGGAGGACATCGATACCCTTTATTACGTCGCGCGGTTCAACGACGGTACCACCATCTGCGGCCTGGGTGATGCCGCCGGATACGCGGCCACCGCGATGCTCGACAACTTCCGCGACGAATTCGAGTATTTCATCGAACACAAGCGTTCCAAGCACGGGGGCAACCTGGAATGCCAGGGATCTTCATAAACGGCGAGCCGGTCGACACCGGCGAGCACCGGACCGTGCTCCAGGTCGCGCTCGCGAACGGCTTCTACGTGCCGCATTTCTGCTGGCATCCGGAGCTGTCGATCGTCGGCAACTGCCGGGTCTGCCTGGTCGAGCAGGAGGGGCGCGGCGTCGGTATCGCCTGCAACATGCCGGTGTATGAAGGCCTGTCGATCCAGACCGATTCCGAGCCCGTGCGCGTCCAGCGCAAGGCGATGCTCGAGTTCATCCTGCTGAACCACCCGGTGGACTGCGGTATCTGCGACAAGGCCGGCGAATGCACGTTGCAGGACTATCATTACACCTACAACGGCGAAACCGCGCGGTCGCACGATCCGAAACTGCGGTCGACCAAGTTCTTTCCGCTGTCGGAGCGGATCATTCTCGATAACGAACGCTGCATCCTGTGTTCGCGCTGCGTCCGCTTCACCCGGGAAATCTCGAAGTCGAACGTGCTTGGGATGGAGCAACGCGGCGACAGCATGCTGGTGCGCCCGGTCGAGGACCGCACGCTCGACGACGATCCCTATTCCGATAACGTGATCGACATCTGCCCGGTGGGAGCGCTGCTTTCGTGCTCGTTCCAGTACCAGGCGCGCGTCTGGTATCTCGAGCCGACGCCGTCGGTCTGCCCCGGCTGCGCGCGCGGCTGCACGGTGAACCTCTGGCACCGCAAGCCCGAGTGGCGGCTTAACGCTCTCGATAGACGCGAGAACACCCGTATCCTGCGCGTCACTCCGCTCGAGAATCCGCGGGTGAACGGACCGTGGATCTGCAACAAGGGGCGCGATCTGGGGGCCCTGATCGACCGTCCCCGGGCGGATCGGGCATTGCTGAAAGGCCGGCGGGTCTCGACCAAGGAGGCGATCGACGCAGCGCGCGAACTGATACTTGAAGCCAAGAGTGCGGTGGCGCTGGTGTCGAGCTGGGGTTCGAACGAGGAGCTACGCGCCTTCCGCAACGCGCTTGGGGATACCTTCACCTGTTTCGTGAAATCCGATTCCGAACCGGCAGAGAACGAAGTCGTTGAGGACGATCTGCTGATCCGGGCGGACAAGAATCCGAACACGCGGGGCGCACAGTCGCTGTTCGGCACCGATGCTCCGAAGTTTGCCGAGGACACCGACCTGATTCTGATCTGGGGCGAGGGGGTCGATTTCGGCAGCCTGCCGCGCGGCGTCACGGTCCTGTTCCTGGGTTATTGGCTGTTACCGGAGAACGGTCATGCCGAGGTATTCATCCCGATCAGCGTCCAGACCGAGCGGCGTGGCCACTACACTAACTTCGAAGGCGTCGTCAGCGCGTTCGAGCCCTGCCAGCCGCGTCCCGATGGCGTGATCGACGCCGAGACCCTGTTCCCGCTGCTGGCGGCACCGCCGGGGAGCCCGGCATGATCCAGGATCTGGTGGTCCACGGTGTGTTCATCGGCTACGCGGTGATGATGCTGATGACCGTCGGGCTGATTCTGACCTGGGTCGAACGCAAGCAGGCGGCGATCCTGTCCGATCGCATCGGCGCCAATCGCGCCTACCTGCGTATTCCGTTCACGCAAGTGAAGCTGATCTGGTGGGGCCTGTTCCATGGCCTGGCGGACGGCATGAAGATGCTGTTGAAAGAGGACTGGAAGCCGGATTCCTACGACCGCGTGGCCTACACGCTGGCTCCCTGGTTCGCGTTCGTGCCGGTGATGGCGGTGTTCGCGGTGATTCCGTTCGGCGGGGAATTGCAGCCGGGCACCTTCTTCGGCTGGTTCGACGGGCCCGCCGAGTGGTTCGGCGAGCGCAGTTACGCGATGCAGGTCGCGCCGCTGGATGCGGGGCTATTGGTCGTGTTCGCACTCGGGGGGATCGCGGTGATCGGTGCGATGCTCGCCGGCTGGTCGTCGAACAACAAGTTCTCGCTGCTCGGCGCGGTGCGCGCGGGTTCGCAGATGATTTCCTACGAACTGGTCATCGGCCTGACCGTGGTCGGTCTGATCCTGATCTACGGAACGGTGAACCTGGTCAGCATCGTCGAGCAGCAGTCCGGGACCTTGTTCGGGTTCATCCCGGCGTGGGGAATCTTCCTGCAGCCGTTCGCGGCGATTCTGTTCCTGGTCGCGGCGCAGGCGGAAAACCAGCGGATTCCGTTCGACCTGCCCGAGGCCGAGTCGGAACTGATCGCCGGCTACTTCACCGAATACAGCGCGATGAAGATGGGCCTGTTCATGTTCGCGGAGTTCATCCATATCGCGATCATCGCCGCATTGTTCACCACGCTGTTTCTCGGTGGCTACAACCTGCCGTACATGAACGACTCGGGTTTTCTGTTCCCGGGCGGATTCGAGGTCGCGTTGCCGCATGTGCTCGTGGTGCTGCTGCAGATCACGGTGTTCTGGGTCAAGGTGTTCCTGATGTGCGGTTTCCTGATCCTGGTGCGCTGGTCTTTGCCGCGCTTCCGCTACGATCAGTTGCTGCGTTTCGCCTGGCGTTTTCTGCTGCCGCTGGCGCTGGTGAACCTTGTCGTCACCGCAATCGCCGTCTGGGCACTCGGGGGAATGGGTTGATGTGGTGCCAGGTGAGCGTGGGCTGGTCCTCCGGTGAACCGTTGGTGCCAGCCAACAGTATTGGAGGTCGGGCGGCACCGGGGTGGCAAGGTCCGGACCCGCTCAAGCCGTCCATGGGCGCTCGAAGTCGGCCATCCATGGCCTCCTACGGTCCGGTTGGGCCGACCCCAATCCTGCCCTCGAGCATTTGGGTCTGCCCACGGGGGCGGGTATGAGCGCACCGCAACGGGAGCGGCGGGTTGGGGCCGGGAACCGCCCGAATGTCGTGGACCGGCGGCGCAAGTACTGGAACGAGCCGAAGCTGGGCTGGTGGGAGAGCTTCTATCTGTTCGAGGTGTTGCGCGGTCTGTCGATCACCGGCGGCGTGTTTCTGCGCAACATGAAGCGCTGGATGACCGGCAAGAAGGGCGCGCTGACCGCGTACTATCCGGAGGAAATCCGGGCCGATTATGCCGCCCACAATCGCGGCAAGCATGTGCTGACCCAGCGCCCGGATGGCCGTCCGCAATGTGTCGCCTGCAACCTCTGCGCGACTGTCTGTCCGGCGCGGGTGATCGAGATCCAGGCTGGTTTCGACCCGGACGACCCCGCGCACCCGAAGTATCCGGAGCGCTTCGAGATCGATTACTCGCGCTGCATTTTCTGCGGTTTCTGCGTCGAGGCCTGTCCGGAGGACGCAATCCGCATGGTGCGCCAGGTACCCGGACTGCCGGTGCCGGACCGGCACCCTGGAATGTGGCTCGGCAAGGAGGAGTTGCTGAACTGGCAGCCCGCGCGCGACCCGGCGAAGCCGTATCCGCCGAAGCCGAAGGGGGGCGCATGAACATCCGCGCCGTATCCATGGAGGCGCCGCCAACTTTTATGGCCATGCCCGCCACCCCGAGCCATGAAAGGTCCAAGCGTAGGGTGTCAATGAGCGCAGCGAATTGCGCCGTTCGAGGCCCAGGAAGCCTGGGTGGGCAGAGCCGGCGTGATACCGGTGCGGTTCGGCT
>SLHN01000214.1 GCA_007136145.1 Thioalkalivibrio sp. | reverse complement strand
GACTCTACGAAGGGCACCAGATAGGCATACCCCTCTATCTCAATCACATGTACCTGTTGGCCAGGGTATCGCGCCTGATTCGGATGTTCGAACGTATCCAGAATACCCCCGACCAGGATGTGAAAAACCACATCCTCGAAAGAGATGCCTCGCTCCTCTTGGAGAAGCTTGTTCTTGTCTGGGTTCCATGTGATAGGCTTCATGAGTCGAAGTATAGCACATCGTGTGCCTTATGTGCTCAGGCGACAACTCCACTGACGCCAAAACACCTATACAGCAGTGAACAGGAGATCTACTGCGGCGAGCAACTCGTCACGATGCTCCGATAGATTCCCTTGTCTCGCGGATAGCTCCTTCAAGGGAACCGATGCCAGTTCGGCCGTTGACAAGAAATACTCTTGATCTTCGATCGATACCACAGGATTTAACCGTTGCATCGTTGGCTCCCCTGACGGTTTGGCAACGACGAGAGGCGCCATGATTCGGGTGCTGAGCGAGTTCAGCATTTCATGCTGAAGATCGACGATGTACGGAGCCCATCCACTCGACTGGGGATTGGGGTTGGCGTAGTAATCGAACTGCGGCATGCGAACCTCAGAAGCTGCGGTATGCGGCTAGCGCAGGACCGTGCTCACTGATTCGCCGGTTGTAAGCCTCGATGGCTTGACGATTTGCTTCCAACCACTCGAGTTGCTCGCGACGGCTGATTTCGTCTTCGAGCGCTTTTTCCAAAGTCTGGGACAAGTTCACCCCAAGGCTCTTTGCCCTGTTTTTCAGAGAAGTGCGAATCCGCAGATTGACGGGTGACTTTTCCTCGGCGCTGGTTTCAATATGCATTGTTCAGGCCCACGAACATGTGTGCGCCCACTTTATGCGCACTTATCGCCAGATACAACCGTGTGGCCGGTCGCGTCGGGATCGGAGTCGGGTATACTTCCTGGCCGCCCGCCAAGGCGCCTGCGGGCGCTCCCTGTCCATCGCACCGAAGAGCCACTGCGCAGCCGATGAATCCGAATCTCCAGCGCCTGCAGCCCTACCCCTTCCAGCGCCTGCAGGCTCTGTTCGCCGACCTGCCGTCCACGACGACGCATGCCCCAATCGCGCTGTCCATCGGTGAACCACGACATCCGATGCCGGGCTTCGTCCAGCCGGTTCTTGAACAGGCGCTGTCCGGCTTCAACCGGTACCCGACCACGCGCGGAGAACCTTTGCTCCGCGAAGCCATCGCGCGCTGGCTCGAGACCCGTTTCAATCTCCCGCAAATCGACGCCGAACGTCAGGTGCTGCCGCTGAACGGGACTCGCGAGGGTCTGTTCGCGCTCGCCCAGGCGGTGGTCGCTCCGGGCGCGGGAGTACTCATGCCCAATCCGTTTTACCAGATCTACGAGGGCGCGGCGTTGCTGAGCGGGGCCGAGCCCATGTTCTACAACCTGGAACCAGACAACGGCTATCGGCCGCGATTCGACGACCTTCCCGACGCCGTATGGGATCGGGTGCAACTCCTGTACGTGTGCAACCCCGGCAACCCCGCCGGCGCGGTGATGTCCGAGCAAGACCTGAGCGACCTCATCGAACGCGCCGAACGGCATGACTTCATCATTGCCGCGGACGAGTGCTATTCCGAGATCCATGCGCCAGATGCAACGCCACCTCCCGGCCTTCTGGGTGCGGCGCAGCGCATGGGCAACACGAGCTTTTCGCGCTGCGTGGCTTTCCACAGTCTTTCCAAGCGATCGAACCTGCCGGGGTTACGCAGCGGGTTCATTGCCGGGGACGCCAGCATCCTCGACCGTTTTGCGCTGTACCGAACCTACCACGGTTGTACACTCCCGGGGCCGGTCCAGGCTGTCAGCGCCGCCGCCTGGGCGGATGAAACGCACGTCCATGAGAATCGCAGGCAGTACGCCGCCAAGTTTGCCGCAGTGCTGCCGGTGCTTGAATCAGTGCTGGAGGTTTCGAGACCCGACGCCGGCTTTTATCTCTGGCCACGCGTCCCCGGTGGTGACGACGAGGCCTTCGCCAGGCGCCTGAAGCAGGAGGTCAACGTCACAGTGCTACCCGGCCGATACCTCTCGCGCCCGACCCTCGGCGGCGATCCCGGTGCTGGCCATGTACGCATGGCCCTGGTTGCGGAGTCGCAGGCCTGCCTCGAAGCGGCCGAGCGCATCCGGACGCTGCTGGAGCGAGGATGAGCGTGACTATCCCCAAGGCGGTGGGCCGTGGCGGGAGCCGCGACAAGGATTTCCCAGACCGCGGAACAGCGGAAGCAAGCTCCCGCATCCCGATTGCTCCGGTATCGGCCAGGGTTATCCAACCGACAATCAAACGAGCCAACACCTAAGCAACCTGAACAAAGGACAAGAAATGTCTGATCTAAAAAGCATCATTGAATCCGCATTCGAGCGTCGCGCGGAAATCACCCCGCGCAACGTGGAGACCACGGTGAAGGACGCCGTCCGCGAAACCATCGAACAACTCGACCGCGGCACGTTGCGCGTCGCCGAGAAAAGCGATGGGCAGTGGGTAGTGCACGAGTGGCTGAAGAAAGCCGTGCTCCTGTCCTTTCGTATCGAGGAGAACCAGTTCATCAAGGGCGGCTTCACCAACTATTACGACAAGGTCCCTTCGAAGTTCGCGGATACCAACAGCCGCGATTTCCGTGCTGGCGGCGCGCGCGTTGTCCCTCCGGCCACCGCCCGCAAGGGTGCCTTCATCGCCCCGAACGTGGTGCTGATGCCTTCCTACGTGAACATCGGCGCGTACGTCGATGAAGGCACGATGGTCGACACCTGGGCGACCGTCGGCTCCTGCGCCCAGATCGGCAAGAACGTCCATCTGTCCGGTGGCGTGGGTATCGGCGGGGTGCTGGAACCGCTGCAGGCCTCGCCAACGATCATCGAGGATAACTGTTTCATCGGTGCCCGCTCGGAAATTGTCGAGGGCGTAATCGTCGAGGAAGGCGCGGTCATCTCGATGGGCGTCTACATTGGCCAGAGCACTCGGATCTACGACCGCGAGAAGGACGAAGTGACCTATGGCCGGATTCCCGCCGGTGCCGTCGTGGTGTCGGGCAACCTGCCTTCCAAGGATGGCAAGTATTCCCTGTATTGCGCCGTAATCGTGAAACGCGTGGATGAGAAGACCAAGGCCAAGGTGGGGCTTAACGCGCTGCTGCGTGACATTCCCGGGTGATCATGGAAGATTTGGTGGTCTATGGCATCGCCAATTGCGACACGGTGCGCAGGGTTCGTCGGGAGCTTGACGCCGCGGGGCTGAGGCACCGTTTCCACGACTTCCGCAAGGATGGGCTCGGCGTGGAACAGCTCGATCATTGGCTTGGCCGCGTGGGCTGGGAAACGCTGCTGAATCGCCGGGGCACAACCTGGCGCAAGCTGCCGGTCGACGCCCGTGATGCTATCGACGCCGCCCGCGCACGGGAGTTGATGCTGGACCACCCCAGCCTGATCCGCAGGCCCGTGATCGAACATGCCGGAGAGGTTCTTGTCGGCCCGGATGCCGCCCGCGCCACCCTGCTCGAGGGCAAGGGCTGACCATCTTGCACCTGGGTGCGCCGCCGCGCCGCGGATCGCCTCAGGACTCCTCGGCGAGTCGCAGCTCGTCCTCGCGAAGCTGCTCGACGAGTATATGCACCGGAACATTGCCGTGAAGGGCCTGATGCACCGGACAGTGATTCATCATCCGGTCGAGAATATGACGCTCGTCATCGTCGAGACGCACCGCGAGACGGAGGGTCAGATCCATGCGCGAGATTCGGCAGCGGCGCCCATCCACTTGCCAGTCCAACGTCGCCATCAGGGTCTGGGGAAGACTACGACGTTCCAGAAAGCGCCGTGCGAATTCAGTCATGCAGCAGCCCAGCGCGATGGCAAGGTGCTGCACCGGGTTATAGCCGAGGGGGCTCGAAGAATGCGCGGCACCCGACGGGTCTTCACAGGGATGCAGAATCCGCACCCGTCCGTGCAGGGTTCGGCACAGCGTCAGCGTAGCGGCATCATCCTTACCATTGTCGCCCATTGAAGACCCCAAGGAGATCGGCGACAGGACCTTGTCCGCCGCCAGCATTTGCAAGACCCAAAAATACTATAAAGCAAGTGGTCTTCGTTCCGGAAGGCGCCTATCTCCTTTGGGCCGGTCGCACCCTTCCCTTTCCGGATATCTTCTCTCCCGGCCAAAACGTGAGGAATTTACAAGCCGGTTGTCGTAACGCCCGGACACGAAAAGTCGCCGGGTAACCGTCGGCACGGCGCATCGCACCGACCTTTACCTGGAAGTCGGGGGCTGTAACTGCACGGCAGTGAAGCGGTTGGCCCCCCAGCGGCACCCTGAACGATGCGCTATTGCTTCAGCGATCAGGCACACAGTAGCGTGCGAGGATCGTCGAATCGTCGTACGCGTGCCCGTGCTCAAGGGCACGCGACAGCGCAGCACGCACTCGGTCCACGCCAGTCAGGTTGATTCCGAGATGCGCGGCGGTATCGGCCACGATGCCCATGTCTTTCGCATGCAGGTGCGCCATGAACCCGGGGACAAAATTGTCCTCGAGCAGCCTCTTCCCGTGCATTTCCAGCACCTTGGATCCGGCGAAGCCACCGAGCAGCGCCTCGCGAACGCGCGCCGGGTCCACTCCGGCGGCTTGCGCGAGGCCATAGGCCTCCCCGATCGCAACCAGAGTCTCACCGATGATCAACTGGTTGCATGCTTTCGCGATCTGCCCTGCCCCACTGTCCCCGACCCGGGTCAGGGTACTTCCGATCAGCGCCAGCAACGGCCGGACTCGTTCGATGTCAGCCTCGTCGCCTCCCAGCATCAGGGTCAGCGTTGCATCGATCGCCCCACGTTCGCCACCGGACACCGGCGCATCGACGAAAGCAACTCCCGCTTCGCGCGCGCGCTCGGCGATCACCCGTGTGCGCAGTGGATCGATGGTGCTGTGATCGACAACGATCAACCCGGCTCGCGCGTGGGACAGAATGCCACCGTCGTCGAGCATAAGGCTCTCGACATCCGGCGTGTCCGAGACATTCAAAAACAATACCTTCACCGTGCCCACCAGCTCCGCGAAACTCGCTGCCAGCGTCGCGCCATCGGCAACGAGCTTCTCGGCTTGTTCGAGCCGGCGCGCCCAGACCCGGACGGGTACGCCAGCGTGCAGGAGATTACGCACCATCGGCGCACCCATGATCCCGAGGCCGATAAAGCCCACGGGGCATAGATCATTTGGAACGGTGTGGTCATTCATCGCTGTTCTCCTAGGCCGCGGATAAAGTCTAGCAGGCCGACGGCACCGCTTGCGCTGCCGCTGGTGCCGCTTCAAATGCTGGCCACGTCTTCAATGCAGGCCACGTCGGTACAGGTCGCCCTGATTACCAGACCAATAACGCGCATCGCGGCGGATCGTCCAATCCCGGTTGACAGCCATACGCGGGAACCCGAACATCAGCGGCTCGGTCCGGCTGACAAACAGGAGCAGACGACAATGATCACACGGTTCCGCGGTCTTGTGATCGCAGGCATGGCGATGGCTCTGGCCGCGTGCTCACCTTCCGACCAGCCAGTCGTTCATGTATACAACTGGTCCGACTATATTGCCGAGAGTGTGATCGAACGCTTCGAGGAACGTACCGGCATCAGGGTCGTCTACGACGTGTATGACGGAAACGAGATCCTAGAGGCCAAGCTACTGGCAGGTCGCAGTGGCTACGATGTGATCTTCCCGACCGCACATCCGTTCGCCGAGCGCCACATTCAGGCGGGCCTGTACCGGCCACTCGACTTCTCGCTACTCCCGCATCGTGAAAACCTGGATCCGGTCCTGGTCGGCAAGCTGAGTGCAGTCGATCCGGGCAACCGGCACACCGTTCCATACATGTGGGGCACCACCGGGGTCGGTTACAACATCGACCGGGTGACGGAAATTCTCGGCGAGGACGCAACATTCGACACCTGGGCGCTACTGTTCGACCCTGAAATCGCGGAGCAACTGGCTGGCTGCGGTATCGCGGTCCTCGACGACGAGGGCGAAGCGCTTGCCGCCGCGATGCTGTACCTGGGGCTCGACCCCAACAGCACCGATACCGCGGATATAGAGAAGGCGACTGACGCGTTCATGCGGGTTCGTCCCTTTATCCGCTATTTCCATGCCTCGAAATACATCAACGACCTCGCCAATGGCGACCTCTGCGTTGCGCACGGCTATTCCGGCGACGTGATTCAGGCCCGCGACCGCGCCGACGAAGCCGGAACCGGGATCAACATCGATTACCGCATTCCACGCGAGGGCGCCGTGCTCTGGTTCGACCTGATGGCCATCCCGGCGGACGCGCCCAACCCCGAAAACGCACACGCGTTCATCGATTTTCTGATGATCCCGGAAAACATCGCCGAAATCACCAACGAAGTGGCCTACGCGAATGCCAACGCGGCCGCCACGCCATGGGTCGATGCAGCGATTCGCGACGATCCGGGCGTTTATCCGACCCAGGAACTGCGCGAGCGCCTGGTCACTCTCGATTCGCTCCCCGACGCCGTGCAACGAGCCCGTGTCCGGGCCTGGACCCAGATCAAGACCGGCCGCTGAACCTACCACTGGCAACCTTGGCCCAAGCCACCGTGGTGCCGGCGCCCCTGCTCCCGCGGATTTCGCGGCCAGCAGGGTCAACCCCGACCCAACGACGCGACGTACAGGCCTGACGCATGCCGCAAACCCGTCGCGACCCTGCAGTCCTCGAAGCCTGGCAGGACCCGGACGCCCGTCCGTTCCTTGAAATCCGGAAGGTCACCAAGGTCTTCGACGGCTCCACCTATGCCGTCGACGATGTCTCATTGAGTATTTTCAAGGGTGAATTCTTTTCCCTGCTAGGCGCCTCTGGCTGCGGCAAGAGCACCTTGTTGCGCATGCTGGCCGGTCTTGAACGAAGCTCCCAGGGGCAGATCCTGATCGAGGGGCAGGACATCACCCGGCTACCGCCTTACGAAAGACCGGTAAACATGATGTTTCAGTCCTACGCCCTGTTCCCTCATATGACGGTGGAACAAAACGTCGCTTTCGGGCTGAAACAGGAACGGCTCTCCGCCACTGTGATCCGCGACCGGGTAGGCGAGATGCTGGAACTGGTACACATGAGCGAATATGCCCGGCGCCGGCCGGATCAGCTTTCAGGCGGCCAACGCCAACGCGTGGCGCTGGCCCGATCACTGGCCAAGCAGCCGAAACTCCTGTTGCTGGACGAGCCGCTGGCAGCCCTGGACCGCAAGTTGCGTGAGCGCACTCAGTTCGAACTGGTGAACATCCAGGAGCGCGTCGGTACGACGTTCATCATGGTCACTCACGATCAGGAGGAGGCCATGACCATGTCTTCGCGGCTCGCGGTGATGGACGCCGGTCGGATCCTTCAGATCGGCACCCCGTCGGAGATCTACGAATACCCGGGCAATCGGTTCGTCGCCGAGTTCATCGGCGCGGTGAATCTTTTCGAAGGCCGTGTGGCCGGCAGCGAAGGCGACCTGTTGATCATTCAGTCCGACGCCGCCCCGGGCGAAATCGTTCTCTACCATGCCCATCCGCTCACCATCGGAACCCCGGTGGCAGTCGCGTTGCGCCCCGAAAAGCTCCGGGTGCTGAACGGTCCGCCTGCCGATGATCGCAACTGGGTGCGGGGTCAGGTCCGGGAGATCGGATATCTGGGCGATGTCTCGGTCTACCACGTCGGTTCGGAACAGGGGATGACGGTGCAGGTGCAGGTCACCAACCGTGCCCGCCGCACCGCCGGACCACTGACCTGGGACGATACCGTCTGCCTGGGCTGGGACACCGAATCCGGCGTGGTGATTCCGGCATGACTGCCACTCCGGGTGCGGAACCCGCAAGCGGCACTTCGAGCCTGAAACGTCGGTTCAACCGCGGCGTCAAAAGTCTGACGCAGGGGCGGCTTGGCCGCGTGTTCGTGATTGCCTTGCCCTATGCCTGGCTTCTGCTCTTCCTGTTGTTGCCGATTCTGATCGTATTGAAGATCAGCTTCGGCGAAATCGCCCTGGCAAGCCCGCCGTACTCGCCGATGCTGCAATGGGCCGCGGATAGAACGCTTTCGATCCAGATACACTTCGGCAACTACGCCTTCCTCTGGCAGGACCCACTCTACCTTTCGGCGTATCTGAACTCGCTGAAAGTCGCCGCGGTCTCGACGGTCATCTGTCTGCTCATCGGCTACCCGATGGCGTATGGCATCGCCCGGGCACCCGCGGGCTGGCGCATCGTGCTGCTGATGCTGGTGATACTGCCGTTCTGGACCAGCTTTCTGATTCGCGTCTACGCCTGGATCGGCCTGCTCCAGGGCAACGGGCTGATCAACCACCTTCTGCTTTCCGTGGGGCTGATCGATCAACCGCTGACCCTACTGCACACCAACTTCGCGGTTTACCTGGGGATCGTCTACTCCTACCTGCCGTTCATGATCCTCCCGCTGTACGCGACGCTGGTGCGGATGGACCTGACCCTGCTTGAAGCCGCCGCGGACCTTGGCAGCCGCCCCTGGAAAGCGTTCCTCACCGTCACCCTGCCGCTCTCGATGCCCGGCATCATCGCCGGCTCACTGCTGGTGTTCATCCCGGCCATTGGAGAATTCGTGATTCCCGACCTCCTTGGCGGCCCGGATTCCCTGATGATCGGCAAGGTACTCTGGACCGAATTCTTCTCGAACCGGGACTGGCCGGTCGCCGCGGCTGTCGCGATCGCCATGCTGCTGCTGATTCTGATACCACTGCTGCTGTTCCAGCGGATCGGCGAGCGCGAAACCACCGGCAACCGGCAATGACCGGACGGCGTCCGTTCTGGCTGTTCACCGCGATCGCCTTCGGCTATGCGTTCCTGTACCTGCCGATCGTGACGCTGATCGTCTATTCCTTCAACGACTCGCGCCTGGTCACCGTGTGGGGCGGATTCTCCACCCGCTGGTACGCCGAACTCCTGCAGAACGAACGAATCCTCGAAGCGCTATGGCTCTCGGTACGGATTGCGGCGATGACCGCGACGCTGTCGGTGATCCTCGGCACCCTGGCGGCACTGACCCTCGTTCGTTTCACCCGGTTCCGCACCCGGATGCTCTTCGCCGGAATGGTCGCCGCGCCGCTGGTGATGCCGGAGGTCATCCTGGGCCTGTCGGGGCTGCTGATGTTCGTGACACTGGAGCAACTCATTGGCTGGCCGCCGGGGCGCGGCATGACCACCATCACCATCGCCCATGTCACCTTCACCAGCGCCTTCGTCGCGGTGGTCGTGCAGTCGCGCCTTTCGCAGCTGGACGGGAGCCTCGAAGAGGCCGCAATGGACCTTGGCGCCCGCCCCTGGAAGGTCTTTTTCGTCATCATCCTGCCGATCATCTCGCCAGCATTGATCGCCGGCTGGCTCCTGGGCTTCACGTTGTCGATGGACGACCTGGTGATCGCCAGCTTTGTCTCCGGGCCCGGCGCCACGACCCTGCCAATGGTGGTGTACTCCAGCGTGCGGCTCGGTGTCAGCCCCCAGGTGAACGCACTGGCGACGATCATCGTCGTCGTTGTCGCCACCGGGGTGATCATAGCCGGGTGGTTGCTGCATCGGCAGAATCGTCCGGACCGGGCCGGAGAAAAACGTCCGATTCACCGACGTTCGCAACGCACCGGGTAAGGCGATTGCCGGAAAAAAAGATACCGGATTGCGCCGGATTTTCGTTCGTCGGCAAGGCGCCCTCCCGGGCGCATGGTGGTTCCATGCAACCGGGAGGGTAACGCAG
>SLHN01000297.1 GCA_007136145.1 Thioalkalivibrio sp. | reverse complement strand
GCCGCGATCTCGGCCCGGCGCTGGAACCAAGCGAACCTATCCCCGGTGTCGGACGCCGTTGCGCACCCGAGGAATCACCAAGCGATGGAACTCCCGGCGTTATGTGTAGCCCAACCCGACAAACCAGCCAGAGGGGCCCTGCTCAATGATCTTCAGGCAGCTGTTCGAACCCGAGTCGTCGACCTACACGTACCTGCTGAGTTGTCCGGACACCGGGGTAACGGCGCTGATCGATCCGGTCATCGAGACCGTCGATCGCGACCTTCGGATTCTCCAGGAACTGGGTCTGCGGCCCGACTTTGCGATCGAGACCCATATCCATGCCGACCACATCACCGGGGGACTGATGCTGCGCGAGCGCACCGGTTGCAAGCTTGCGGGGCCGGCGCTGGACGAGTTGCCGTGCCGCGACCTGCACCTGCGCGAAGGCGAACCGATGCGCATCGGCAACCTGGTGCTGAACCCGCTGTTCACCCCGGGACATACCGATACCCACCACGCGTACCTGCTGGACCACGCCGGGCTCCCGATGCTGTTTTCGGGTGATGCCCTGTTGATCGAGGCCTGCGGACGTACGGATTTTCAATCCGGCGACGCGGCCACGCTGTACCACTCGATTCACGACAAGTTCTTCGCCCTGCCCGACGAGACGCTGGTCTACCCCGCCCACGATTACGAGCATCGGCGGATCACGACGATCGGCCAGGAAAAGCTTCGCAATCCACGCCTCGGCAACGACCGACCGCTTGAGGAATTCGTGCGGATCATGGATTCGATGGACCTGCCCTACCCAAAGAAGATCGACTGGGCGCTGCCCGGCAACGAGGGTTGCGGCAGTTGCCCGGACAACCTGCCTCCGGAAAAGGAGCGGCTTTGCGAGATCGATCGCCAGGGCTGAACATATGCGCGGGAGGCGTGCGCAAAAACCGGCGGTCAGCGCTGGCAGTTCCTACGCGTGCGACGAACACCGACCCGGGCCCGCTCTGCGCGACGGACTACCTCACTTGTAGTCCGCCGAAGCCTGCCATGGCGCCGGGAAGCAGCTCAGCAGCCCGGAAACGTCGACAGGCGCAACAGCATGGATCCGTCGATGTAGATACTGAAGACCCAGGCCATGATGAACCCCAACAGGCCAGCGCCCACGGCAACCAGGACGAGCTTCTTGGCAAGGGATGGATTCATGCGCGGGCCATCTGGGGTTCCGGGCCGAGTGGTCGATCGTTGATCGGCAGGTGCACCGCAGCCGCGACCAACGCAAGAGCGATGCTGAGTCCCCACATGATACTGTAACTTCCGGTCATGTCGAATAAAGCGCCACCCAGCCAGGCGCCCAGGAAACTGCCGATCTGATGGCCCAGGAAGGCGATCCCGAACAGCATGCCGACATAGCGCGGCCCGAAGATATCCGCCACCAGGCCGCTCGTCAGCGGTACCGTCCCCAACCATGTCAAGCCCATGATGATGGCCATCAGGTAGACCGTGACCGCGCTGACCGGCAACAACACGAACGCCGTCAGGGCCACGGCGCGGATCGCGAAGATCCATGCCAGCAGGTATTTCTTGCGGAAATGACCACCAAGCCAACCGCAGAGATAGCTACCCACCACATTGAAGGCACCGATCAGGGCCAGGGCAATCATCCCTTCCCTGGCGCCCAGACCCGAGTCTGACAGGTAGGCAGGAAGGTGCGTGGGAATGAACATCGTATGAAAACCGCAAACCATGAATCCCAGCACCAGCAACAGAAAGCCTCGGTGCCGCATCGCCTCCCGCAACGAGCTGCGCCAACCGGGGCCGATGCCCATCGCAGTGGAAGCCGGCCGGCCTGAAAGCACGAAGGCCAGAGGCAACATCGCGGCCATGGTGATGGCGAGCACGGTGATCGCGAAAACCCAGTCGCCCGCGCCCAGCAGCATGTGGCCCACGGGAAGCATGGCGAACTGGCCAAAGGACCCACACGCGCCGACGATGCCGAATGCGAGGCTGCGCCGGTGTGTCGGAACATGGCGGGCAACGACCCCAAACACGACACTGAACCCCGTACCACTGAGGCCCAGGCCGATCAGCACCCCAACGCCGACATTGAACATGACCGGGTCGGCGGTAGTCGCCATCACGGCGAGCCCCAACGCATAAAGTGCGCCTCCGGCAAAGATCACGCGACCGGCTCCGAGCCGATCCGCGATCGCGCCCGTGACGGGTTGCGCGAGCCCCCAGACCAGATTCTGCAGTGCGATGGCAAAGCCGAAGATTTCCCGGCCCCAGTCGTGGGTCAGGCTCACAGGTTGCAGATAAAGGCCCATGCTGTGACGGATCCCGAGCGCCAGGGCGAGCACCAGGCCACCGGTGCCGATGATGAAGGCCGGTGTGCGCCAGATCGGCGGGGACCGTGTTTCGAATTTGCTGTCCATGAACCGATCTCCTGGCGCGCCGAGGCATCCGGTCGCCGCTGGGTCTCGGCGGAGGATGCACCGGCGTCGTGACGGTGCGCAACAGCGCCCCGGGTTCGTCAGCCGCCGGTCATGAACATGAAGCGGATGAAGTCTATGGATTTCGCCTGAGCACGAAACGCTCAGACTCGGACCGGCCCCGGCTGCCATGAGCGCGATGCGTGCCGGCGCCCATTGGGGACCATCGGATTATTCGCATTTATGATCCGAAATCATAGACAGAAAGACTCTCCCAATGAAATACTGCAACAAATGTCCGTCATTACCTCTTGGTCACGCCGGTTGTCCATGCCAGTCGGTGGGAACAGGCGTCCCGATCCAAACCTCCCGGAGATTGCTGCACGGAGACCATTGCAATGATCGTCTTCCGCCTGTCTACCGAGCCGTTGCCGGGCGTCGAAAACGATTGCCGAACGCACGGCGGGAAGCGCCAGGCGGAGCCCCCAATTTGGTGGCTTCGTTCACGGCGCGGGAGGATCGGCTGATGCGGCGGTGGCTCGCCGACCGACGTGTCCAACCTGCGTTGCTGGCCATCGTGGCCCTTCTCGCGTTGGCCCTCGGCGTGGGTCTCGGGTTAAGGCAATTCGATCCGGGAACCGGCCCGCCCCTACCCCTGGAAGGAGGGGAGTGGTTGCCCCGGCCAATGGCCTTGCCCGACTTCCGGCTCGCGGACATGCGGGGCGAGGACTTCACCCGCGTTTCGCTCGAAGGGCAATGGACCTTCATGTTTTTCGGCTACACCCATTGCCCCGATATCTGCCCCGTCACCACGCTGCTGCTGGCGCAAGCCGCCGAGCAGGTCCGGCGCGCGGATCCCAGGGGTACCGTCCCCCGGATCGTCTTTGTATCGGTCGATCCCGAACGGGATACGCCAGAGATCCTGCGGCAGTTCGTCGCGCATTTTCATCCCGACGCCACGGGTGCCACCGCCCCGTTGGCCGAACTGACGCCCTTCACGCGTGCGTTGGGCATAGCGCATCGCAAGGTCGAAGTGGAGGGAGACCCCGATCGCTACCTGGTCGACCATTCGGGCTCTGTCCTTCTGATCAATCCCCAGGCCCGCCTGCAGGCGGTGTTTCCATGGCCACACGAAGCCGACCAACTCAGTTCGGACTTCCTGCTGATCCGTGAGCGCTACGCGTCCGTTGGGAACGCTGCTCCTCAAGGGCCAAACCCCGCATCGCGCAAGGTGCCGTAAGGCGCGACCGAACCGCACCGATGTCACAATTGCCGCCCCCACCCAGGGCATTACTGAACAAGGGGCGCGAACAAAATCCGTACCTTGTGCATCGCCACGTCCAGCCACGCCTAACGCAGCGGGAATACGAATGTCTCGTGTTCTGTTCGGGCATTGCTCGGTGCAATTCGTTGCGCTCATTGACACCCTACGTCGTTTTGTATTTTCGGGGCGGCAATTGTTGCATTTGCATTCAGTGATGAGCTCCCTTACATGAGTGGCCGATATTATTATATGGTCAATGTCGAATTACCACTTTTGTATTAGCCTCCTACTCCTGTTGCGACGTTGGTTTGGAAATTTGGTGGATACCCCGTAGCCGATTTCTTGATTTATAGAGCCACGCAAACTAGTAAACGGGCAGTGGGCGCTACATATTCGATAAATCGCAGGCCAGCACCTGGTTGCTACCAAACGGTGACCGCAAAACGCGTGCGCAATATTCCGCTTGGGTCATGGTCATGCAGGGCATGACGCGATCGCGATCCCGTGGAGCACGTCGCAGGGAGATTTCGGTTTCGTTGGGAGTTTGAAAATTCATGAACACAACCGTCAGCCGCATGCAATTACTTCGCGGCAACTTCACTGGTGGCAAAGACGTTCTGCGTCCGCCCTGGGCGGTCGACGAGGAGTCGTTTCTGGATGGCTGCACCCGCTGCGACGTGTGCCGCGACCATTGCCCGACAAACATCATCGTGGCCGGCTCCGGCGGGTTCCCAATCGTCGACTTCAGCAACGGCGAGTGCACATTCTGCGGCGACTGCGGCAATCATTGCGAGCCCGGTGTGCTGTCGAGTTCGGCCCGGGAAAACGGCGACCGCCCGTGGGCGTATCTGGCCCGTTTCACCAGGGCCTGCCTGAACCGGCTCGGGATCCTGTGCCGCGGTTGCGGCGACCATTGCATTGCCGGCGCGATCCGCTTCCGGCCAGTGCTTGGGGGCGCGCTGATGCCAACCGTGGCTTCCGACCGCTGCACTGGATGCGGAGCCTGTCATGCACCCTGCCCCGTCGGAGCCATCGAAATCGGTCGCTTTTGAAGCCCGATCCGACATCATCAAACAAAACGACATCAAGCAAAACGACATCAAGCAAAACGACATCAAGCAAAACGACTTATAGAGGCACAGTTGATGAATCTTTCCGGAATCGTAGTGATCTGCCAACCACCGAAGCTATCCGCGGTTTCGAAGGCACTCTCCGAGCTTCCAGGCGTGGAAGTCCATTTCGAAGACCGTGATCAGGGCAAGATCATCGTGGTCCAGGAAGCGCTTTCGATTGCCGCTGAAATGAACGGTCTGCGTCGCATCAAGGCTCTTCCCGGAGTCGTCCTTGCGGACATGATGTACCACTACTTCGAAGATGATCCGGAGATCCTGGAAGGCCTGACGAAATCGCGCGGGAAACAACCGATGGGCGAGTCAGACGTCATTCCACCGCTGCCGATTCGCTGACACCCGCCTCGCCAAAAGAACAACGAATCCACCCAGGAGGAAACAAACCCATGACAGTCTCCCGACGCAATTTCCTGAAGGCGGGTATTGCCGCCAGCACCGCATCCATGGCCGGCCTGACACTGACCCCAGCGGCATTGTCCGCCGCGCAGGAGACCGAGAAGGAATGGCAATGGGACAAGGGCGTCTGCCGCTTCTGCGGTACCGGCTGTGGCCTGATGCTCGCGACCAGGAACGGCCGGGTCGTCGCGCAGAAAGGCGACGTGGAAAACTCGGTGAATCGCGGCTGGCAGTGCGTGAAGGGCTATTTCAACGCCAAGATCATGTACGGCCAGGATCGTCTGACCCAGCCGCTGATGCGGATGAAAGACGGCAAGTTCCACAAGGAGGGCAATTTCATCGCGGTCTCCTGGGAACAGGCGTTTGACGAGATGGAACGGCAGTTCCGACGCGCCTATGCCGAGAAGGGTCCCGAGGGTGTCGCCTGCTTCGGTTCCGGCCAATGGACGGTGCAGGAAGGCTACGCGATGAACAAGCTGTTCAAGGCGGGCTTCCGCGCGAACATGGTCGACCCCAACGCGCGCAACTGCATGGCCAGTGCGGTGGCGGGCTTCTACAGCACCTTTGGCACCGACGAGCCGGCTGGCAACTACATGGACATTGAGCACACCGACACCATGGTGCTCTGGGGCGCGAACATGGCCGAGATGCACACCGTGCTCTGGGCGCGGGTGATGAACCGGCGCCTCGCCAACCCGAACGTCCGCGTGGTGAATCTTTCGACGTTCCGCAACATGAGTTCCGACGGCGCGGATCTCGAGATCATTTTCAAGCCGAACAGCGATCTCGCGATCCTGAACTACCTCGCGCGCGAGGTCATCGCCCGCGACGCGGTGAACTGGGACTTCGTGAACAAGCACACGATCTTCGCTACCGGTCCGTACGACATCGGTTACGGGCTGCGCGCCGACCCCGAGGGCAAATGGACCTTCCCCGAGGAGGCCGACGTGGTGGCGAAGGAACTCAAGGTTGCGCTGGACAAGCATGAGGCCATCGGACAACGTCGCCAGGAAGGCGAAGTGGTGGAACAGAACAGTCGAGGCAACCCCGGTGCCCACTGGAGCATCAGTTTCGAGGACTACAAGAAGGCGTTGGAGCCCTACACGCTGGAGTTCGTCGCCGAGGTCGCGAAGGGCGACGACTCCGAATCGATCGAGGAATTCAAGCGCAAGCTGCGCGAACTCGCGGATCTGTTCGTCGACCAGCAACGCAAGGTGGTCTCGTTCTGGACCATGGGGATCAACCAGCACACCCGCGGCACCTGGGCCAACGAGCAGATCTACGCGGTGCACCTGCTGCTCGGCAAGCAGAGTCAGCCGGGAAACGGCGCGTTCTCGCTCACCGGCCAGCCCAGCGCCTGCGGTACCGCGCGCGAGGTCGGGACCTTCGCGCACCGGCTGCCGGCCGATCGCGTGATTCCCAACCCGGCGCATCGCCAGTACACCGAGGAACAATGGAAGGTTCCGGCCAAGACCATCAGCCCGAAGGTCGGATCGTTCTACGCCAAGATCATGCGCGACCTGCAGGACGGCAGCGTGAAATGGGCCTGGGTACAGGTGAACAACCCGTGGCACACCCATCCGAACGCCAACCACTGGATTGCGGCGGCGCGCAAGTCGGACAACTTCATCGTCGTGTCCGAGGCCTACCCGGGCATTTCGGCGAAGGTGGCCGACCTGATCCTGCCGGTCGCGATGATCTTCGAGAAGTACGGCGCCTACGGCAATGCCGAGCGGCGCACCCAGCACTGGCGCGAGATGGTGCCGCCTCCGGGCAACGCGAAAGGGGACCTCTGGCAGGTACTCGAGTTCTCGAAGCGCTTCACCGTTGGCGATTTCTGGGGGGAACAGACCGTGCCCGGCCTGAAGGCCGCCGGTTACGAGGACAACAAGTTGCCCAGCGTGCTCGCCGACGCCGAGGCGATGGGCTACAAGCCCACCGACTCCCTGTACAAGGTGCTTTTCGCGACGCCGGACAACATGCAGTACAAGTGGCCGGATCCGGTCGCGAAAGGCGGCGGAAACCATACCAGCGAGGCACTCGGCGACGGCTGGTTCGTCGAGAAGGCGCTGTGGCAGGAGTACGTGCCCTTTGGACGCGGTATCGGCAAGGATCTGGCCGACTACGACGTTTATTTGCGTGATGACGTGCGCGGACTTCGCTGGCCGGTGGTCGACGGCAAGGAAGGCACCTGGCGCTTCAACGAGGAGTACGACCCCTACGTGACCAAGGGTGCCGGTTTCGAGTTCTACGGCAAGCTGCTGAAGGCGATCCCGAGCGGGGACCTCGACAAGGTCACGAACCCAGAGCCGGTCGGATTGCCGGGCAAGGCGAAGATCTTCTTCCGGCCCTACTCGGCCCCTGTGGAACAACCCGACGAGAATTACAACCTGTGGTTCTCAACCGGGCGCGTTCTCGAACACTGGCATTCCGGAACCATGACTCGCAGGGTGCCGGAACTGCACCGCTCGGTGCCTGCCGCGGTGCTGTGGATCCACCCTGACGATGCCCGCGAGCGCGGCCTGCAACGCAACGATCTGGTCTGGCTGGAATCGCGTCGTGGCAAGGTGCAGATTCGGGTCGAGACCGGAGGGCGCAACACCATGCCCAAAGGGACCGTGTACGCACCGTTCTTCGACGAAGGCGTATTCATCAACAAGGTCTGCATCGACTCGGCCTGTCCGATCTCGAAAGAGAGCGACTACAAGAAATGCGCGGTCAAGGTCTACAAGGCCTGATCCAACGGGAACCTGGAGTCCGTTGATGACACAGGCAACCGGTAGCGGCCGCAGGGCTTTCCTGATCCGGCTGGTCCAGGGCGCGAGTCTCGCGGCCTCGGCTGGCTTGGTCTGGACCTACGTGCTGCGCAACCAGGCCAGGGCGACGCCGTTCGCCCTGCGTCCTCCCGGTGCGGTGGCAGAAGCGGATTTCCATGCGCTTTGCATCAAGTGCGGCCAGTGCGTGAATGCTTGCCCTTATGAAACTCTGCGGCTGGCCACGGCTTGGGAGAGGATGCCGATCGGCTCGCCCTACTTCAAGCCGAGGGAGTACCCCTGCCTGATGTGCCCGGACATTCCCTGCAAGGAGGCCTGCCCGACGGGCGCACTGAACGCGGACCTGCAGGACATCGAGGATGCGCGCATGGGGCTCGCGGTGATCGACACCGAGAACTGCCTGTCCTGGCAGGGTCTGCGTTGCGAGGTCTGCTTTCTGAGTTGCCCGGTCAAGGGCAAGGCGATTTCGCTGGAACGACGGTCAGGCGTGGACGGTGGCCTGGCCCGCATCGTGCCTTGGGTACATTCCGCGCACTGCACTGGCTGCGGAGTCTGCGAAAACCGTTGCCCGACCGATGAAGCCTCAATCCGAGTGGTCGACGCGAGTCTGGTGCAGGGCCGTATGGGGGCGCATTATCGGCTTCGCGATCATGACCCGGCTGGCCTGATGGTCTTCGATCCGCCACCGGAGAGTGCTGGGTCGGAACGTGGTGACAAGGACTCGGTACCTGGCCTCGATGCGCTGAATCTCGGCGACTGGCCATGACCGATTCGCATCATGAACCCGGCGCGGCGGCTCAGCCAAGACCGGTCCGCCTGTATCGTCTTCCCGACAGCCTCGGCGGCAAGCTGTGGGTCTGGCGTTACCTGGTCCTACGTCGGCTCACGCAGTTCCTGGTAATCCTGTTGTTCTTCGCCACCGCTCACTGGGCCTGGGGCCTGCTCGGTGAGCCCCTGCTCTCCGGCAACCTCAGCGCTTCGAGTGTAATCGGTCTGATACCCCTGGCCGACCCCTTCGCGGTGCTGCAGATCCTGTTCACGCGGCACCTGCTGGCGACGGAAGTGCTGATCGGCGCGGTCATCGTGCTGGTCTTCTATGCGTTGGTGGGGGGGCGTGTGTTCTGCTCGTGGGTCTGCCCGGTGAACCCGGTCACTGATCTGGCCGGCTGGCTGCGCAACAAGCTGGGGCTGGGCAATGCGCTGCATCTGAACCGCAGCCTGCGCTACTACGTACTGGTGCTGGCGCTGGTGCTGGCTCTCGTGACCGGGCTCGCTGCCTTCGAATGGGTCAGCCCGATTGCGATGCTGCACCGCGAACTGATCTTCGGCATCGGCATGGGGCTGATCGGCGTCGGCGGCATCTTCCTGTTTGACCTGATGGTCGTGAAACATGGCTGGTGCGGCCATCTGTGCCCGCTGGGAGCCTTCTACTCGCTCGTGGGCCGTGTGGCCCAGGTTCGGGTCCGATTCGATGAGCGCACCTGCACCAAGTGCGGAGAGTGCATTCGCGTCTGTCCGGAACCCCAGGTACTGAACCTGAATCAGGCCGCGCGCCACGGTCTGGTGACGTCCGGAGAGTGCACCAACTGCGGCCGCTGCGTGCCGGTGTGTCCGGAAGACAGCCTGAGTTTCGATCTCCGGCCGCTGATCCGGCGCCACAACGATATCCAATGATTACTCACCGAGGAGAACATCATGAAAGTGAATGTGTTTTTTGGAATGGCGATCGCCTGCGTGTTCGGCCTGGGTGCAGCCCAGGCCGGCGACCAGGGTATCGACCCGGATCGCATGGGCCTGAGCCCAGTCAGCGTATTCGAAATCCCGGCG
>SLHN01000207.1 GCA_007136145.1 Thioalkalivibrio sp. | reverse complement strand
CGAACCGTGAACGTGATCACGGGGCCATCACGCACCGCCGACATCGAGCTGACGATCCAGCTGGGTGCCCATGGCCCACGCAGCCTGCACGTACTGCTGGTGGATTAGCAGGAATGGGTGCCGCCCAGGAAAGTGCGAATCCGAGCGGTGCCTCCTGTCCTCCGGCGGGGGCCGTGAATACAGGCCTTAAGGCTTGACGGCAGTTTCCCTGCTGCCGACATCCGCCAGCGGGCAGGGCGTACCGCCCGATCGGACGCAGGCGGTTGGAAAGGGAGGGTCCGTCCGTACCGGGCGGCAGGAGAACGCTCAGAGCCCTCGAGGGCGAAGCGAGCTCGACAAATGCCGCAACCCATAACTATAAGAGGAACACTTTCATGAACCTGGGTATTTTGTTCCTGCTGGCATTGATGCCAGTGCTCACGGTATTTCTGTTTCTGGTCATTCTGCGTTGGCCAGCCAAACATGCGATGCCGCTTGCCTATGTGGTCACGATGGCGATCGCCCTCCTGTTCTGGGGCACCGATTTCATCGTGGTTGCCGCGGCGAGTGTCCACGGCGTGGTGACTGCCCTGAACATCCTGTTCATCGTTTTTGGCGCGATCCTGCTGCTCTATACGATGCGCGAAAGCGGCGCGATGCAGACGCTGCGGCAGGGTTTTACCGATATCTCGCCCGATCGGCGCATCCAGGCCATCATCATCGCCTGGATGTTCGGGTCCCTGATCGAGGGCTCGGCCGGATTCGGTACGCCGGCGGCCGTGGCGGCTCCGTTGCTGGTGGCCATCGGTTTCCCGGCGATGGCCGCGGTGCTGTCGGCGTTGATCATCCAGTCCACTCCGGTCTCGTTCGGCGCCGTGGGAACCCCGATTCTCGTCGGCGTGAATGCCGGACTTTCCGGGCAGGAAATCGTGGAAGGGCATATCGGCGATATCGCATTTGCGGATTATCTGATGCAGATCGGCGTGAATGTGGCGCTGCTGCATACGCTGGTGGGCTTCCTGATCCCGCTGATCATGGTTGGCATGCTCACCCGTTTCTTCGGCAAGTCCCGTTCCTTCCGCGAAGGTCTGAAGGCGTGGAAGTTCGCGCTGTTTGCCGGTCTTGCCTTCACTATCCCCTACCTGCTCGTCGCCTGGCTGCTGGGTCCCGAGTTCCCGTCGATTGTCGGCGGTCTGGTTGGTCTTGCGATCACCGTAACCGCGGCCAAGCGCGGCTTCCTGGTCCCCAAGGACGTGTTCCAGTTCGAGGAGCGCAGCAAGTGGGAGCCTGAGTGGATCAGCCGGTTCCAGGATCAGCCCGACCCGGTGCGCACCGGTGCCGCGATCACGATGTTCCAGGCGCTGGTACCCTACATTGTCGTGGTGGCGCTGTTGGTGATCACCCGTACTGTCGAGCCAGTGACCGCGTTCCTGCGCTCGCCGGAGATGACACTGGCCTGGACCGGTATTTTCGGTACCAACATCAACACCTCGTCGCAGCCGTTGTACCTGCCAGGAGCGGTGCTTCTGGTGGCGTCGATCGTTACCTACTTCCTGCACAGGATGTACCGGGAAAAAGGTGCCTACGCCCGGGCCTGGGGGCAGTCGGGCAAGACGATCGTGGGCGCGAGCGTGGCCCTGCTCTTTGCCGTGCCGATGGTGCAGGTGTTCATCCAGTCGGGGCAGGCCTCGGCCTATGCCAGCATGCCGCTGGTACTCGCCGAAGGGGTGTCCGCGGTCTCCGGAGGCGCTTGGCCGTTCTTCTCGCCGATCATCGGCGCGTTGGGCGCCTTCATCGCTGGATCCAACACGGTCAGCAACATGATGTTCTCGCTGTTCCAGTTCGCGACTGCCGAGCAAATCGGGCTGAACGCCAGCCAGGCGGCCTTCGTTGTGGCGCTGCAAGCGGTGGGTGGAGCCGCCGGCAACATGATCTGCGTGCATAACGTGGTTGCGGCGTCGGCCACCGTCGGGCTGATCGGACGCGAGGGTGACCTGATCCGCAAGGCGCTGATTCCGATGACCTACTACGTGCTGGCCGCGGGGGCGCTGGGTATGGCGATCATCTACGCAGCCACCTACTGGTATGTTGCTTGGGTCGCGATTGTCATCGCCTTCCTGCTGTTCATGTACCTGAATCGGGGCCGGTCGCCTACCATGGCGTGACGGTTTCGCGTTGACGGGCCCGGGGGTGTTTTCCCTCGAGGTCCGTCACCGAGCTGTGTCCGCGGCAAAGGTAGCGAAAGCGAGGCGGTTGGTGATGGCGGAAGCGGTCGAGGCAGGCATCGGGCTGGACGACCCGGTGCGGCAACTGGTGCGTCGCATTGAGCGCCGTTACAAGGGACGGATCACCGGTTCCGTGGTGTTTCCCGAACGTCCCGCGCGTCTGCTGCCATTCCCTTCCGAGCTCGATCCGCGGGTGGCTTCGGCGTTGCGCTCCCACGGTATCCGTGAACTGTACAGCCACCAGCGCCAGGCCTGGGACGCGATCACTGCCGGCCGGCATACGGTGGTGGTTACTCCCACTGCCTCGGGCAAGACGCTCTGCTACAACCTGCCGGTATTGCAGGCTGCGTTGCACGATCGTGCGAAGGCGTTGTATCTGTTCCCGACCAAGGCGTTGTCGCAGGACCAGGTCGCGGAACTGATGGAGCTCAACGAGGCCGGCGACCTCGGGATCCGCGCGTTTACCTTTGACGGCGATACCCCGGGCGACGCGCGCAAGGCGGTGCGCACCAGGGGCGACATCGTCGTCTCCAACCCCGATATGCTGCACCAGGGCGTACTGCCGCATCACACCAAGTGGGCGCAGTTCTTCGAGAACCTTCGTTTCGTGGTGATCGACGAGATGCACAGTTACCGCGGCGTGTTCGGCTCACACGTGGCGAACGTGATCCGTCGCCTCCGTCGTGTCTGCCGTTTCTACGGCTCGGATCCGGTTTTCGTGCTGAGCTCCGCAACCATCGCGAATCCGGCGGAACTGGCCGAGGGACTGATTGGCGATCCGGTGACCGCGATTACCGAGAGCGGCTCGCCGGCCGGCGAGCGCCACCTGTTTCTATGGAATCCGCCGGTGGTGAACGCCGATCTCGGTATCCGCGCGTCGGCACGTTCACAGGCGACGCGGATCGCCCGCATGTCGGTCAGGAGCGGGCTCAAGACCATCGTGTTCGCGCAGTCGCGGCTGATGGTCGAGGTGCTGACCAAATACCTGAAGGATGTGTTTGATGGCGATCCGCGCAAGCCGGCGAGAGTCGCAGCCTACCGCGGCGGCTACCTGCCAGGTCAGCGGCGCGCGACCGAAAAGGCACTGCGCGCCGGTAACATCGACTGCGTGATCGCAACCTCGGCGCTGGAACTGGGCGTCGATATCGGCAGCCTCGATGTCTGTGTGCTGAATGGCTATCCGGGCACGATCGCGGCGACCTGGCAGCGCCTCGGTCGCGCCGGGCGGCGCATGCGTCCGTCGCTGGGCGTTCTGATCGCGACCAGTCAGCCGCTGGACCAGTACATCATACGCAACCCGGACTTCTTCCTCGGCAGTTCGCCCGAACATGCGCGCATCGACCCGGACCAGTTGCTGATCCTGCTCGACCATGTGCGCTGCGCGGCCTTCGAGTTGCCGTTCCGCCGGGGCGACCGCTTCGGGAACGAGAACCTGGAGGAGCTGCTCGGGTACCTCGAGGACAACGGCGTGCTGCACCGGGAGGACGATACCTGGCACTGGACCGAGGACAGTTACCCCGCTCAGAGTGTGAGCCTGCGCTCGGTCGCCGAGGGTAACTTCGTGGTGGTGGATACCACCGGCGGGCGCAAGGACATCATCGCCGAGGTCGACTACTCCAGTGCCGCCGAGACCCTGTACGAGGGCGCGATCTACATGGTGCAGGCCCAGACCTGGCAGATCGAGCGGCTGGACTGGGCCGGGCGCAAGGCCTTCGTGACCCGGACCGAGGTCGACTATTACACTGATGCGATCGACTACACGCGGCTGAAGATCCTCGACCGTTTCGAGCACCGCCAGGACGGGCGCACCGAAACCGCGCACGGCGAGGTGCACCTGGTCCGGCGCATCCCCGGCTACAAGAAGATCCGTTACTACAGCCATGAGAACATCGGCTATGGCAACATCGATCTGCCGGATCAGGAGATGCACACGACCGCCGTCTGGTGGGAGGTCGCGCCGGAGGTGCTCGCGCAGTGCTTTCCGACTCGGCAGCAGGCACTGGATGGCTTTCTTGGCGCGGCCTACGCGATGCACCATGTCGCCGCGCTGATCGCGATGTCCGAACCGCAGGATATCGGCCGCGCGGTGGGTGACGGCGATGCCCGCTGGTTTGCGACCGTGGGCGCCGAGGGTCGCGGACAGATGCGCGGTTCCGATGGTGCCGAGCAGGATCCGGTGCACGAGACGCGCTTCCGTCCGGCGGTGTTCCTCTACGACAACTACCCCGGGGGCGTCGGACTGGCCGAGCCACTCCATACACAACGCGAGCGGGTGATCGCGGGCGCGGCCCGGCTGATCCGTGAGTGCGAGTGCAGCCATGGCTGCCCGGCCTGTATCGGTCCCATACTTGCATCCGACGAGCTGCGCGGCTTTTCTCCGAAGACCGCGGCGCTGACCGTGCTCGCGCAGTTCAGCAGTGATGACTCTGAAAAGCCGGCTTGACGCGCTGCGCCGTCAGGCCGGGGTTGTGGACGCCGCACCGGTCTCCGGACCAACGGAATGCCGACCGGGCGTCGAGCTGTCCGCCGACGAGGCCGAACCGGTTACGACACCGGGAGCCGGTACTGCTGTGACATCTTTCCAGGCGGGTGCCGTGGAGTCCGAACCCGGCGTCACCGAACGGGCGCCGCGCCGGGATGATCTTCGCTTGCGTCTGCAGCGTCTGAGCGGGCGTGTCCCGACCCGAACCCGATGTCAGCCGGGACGGCGCGAGTCCACCGTGGCATTGGCCGCGCGCCTGGGCGGCGAGGTGGTCGGGGAGAATCTGATTTTGGTCGAAACCTGTCTACCGCTGGACAGGCGCCATGGTCATTGTCGACTCGCGGATGCGCTGGACCCGCTATGGCCACTCGCGGTACCTGAAGCGAGTTCGGCAACGCCTTACCCGCACGCCCAGCAACGCCCGCGCACCCGTCTGGAGACAGCCGAAGACGTTGCCGCGAGAAACGAAACCGCAGGAAACTCGATCATCGGCATCGATACCGAGACCACGGGCCTTGCCGGCGGCACCGGCACCGCGGCGTTCATGGTCGGAATCGCCGAGGCCGGACCAGCGCGCGTCCGGATTCGCCAGTGGTTGCTGACGGCCTTCTCCGGTGAAGCGGCGATGCTGGCCGAAGTGGCTTCGAGTCTCGCCGGTGCCGACTTGATGGTCAGCTACAACGGCAAGACCTTCGATCTGCCGCTGTTGCGCGACCGCCAGCGCTTGCAGCGGGGCGCCGCCCTGCCGGAGCCGCCGCACCTCGATCTGCTGTACGCGACCCGCCGCCTGTTCCGGGGTGTCTGGCCCGATTGCCGGTTGGTCACGGCCGAGCAGCGGTTGCTCGGTCTGTTCCGGAAGGATGACCTGCCCGGTGCGCAGGCGCCCGCCGCCTGGCGGAATTTCCTGGCGGGGGTTGCCGCGGACACGCTGCCCGGCGTCGTGCGGCACAACGCCCTCGACGTGCTCAGTCTGCTCGTGTTGGGGCCGGTATTGGCTCGGGTGCTGCGGAATCCATCGTCCTACGGAGCCGATGCCCATGCCGCCGCGCGGATCTGGTCCCGGCATGGCGAGCAGGTCCGTGCCTTGCAGGTGCTCGAACGTTCCCGTCATCACCTCGATACCCGGGGCACACTGGAACTGGCCCGAACCCTGCGCCGCGCGGGTCGGGGGGCGGAGGCGGCGATCCTTTGGGAACGGTTGGCGGAGCAGGGTGTCCCCGAGGCGGTGGAACATCTGGCGAAATATCACGAGCACGTTCGCCGTGACTGGCGCAGTGCGATGTCCTACGCCAACCGTTTGGCACCGGATCCCGGTTCCGAGCGGCGCAGGGAACGTTTGGCGCGGCGTCTGAGCGACCCGCAGGGGCGGTTCGATTTCTGACAGCACGATTCGTGCACAGGGCTGGTGAAACGCAGATCCAGTCGGTGCCCGTGGGATTGAACCGTCTTACGGCGGCGCTGGCGCAGAGGCGTTCAGGCTGACCGACGTTCCTCGTGTTCCTGGCAGATACGGCGGCTGTCGTCATCGGTCAGTACCTCTCCGGTCAGCCCGCAACGGTGTTCTTCGCCGACTCCGTTCTGGAAGTGCCGGCAAGTCGAGCAGATACCGAAGGTCCGGCCGCCGTGGGCCGCCTGCAGTGCCTTCAGCAACGATTCCAGTCCCGCCGTCAGAGCTTTCCTTTCGCTTGGAGACAACGTTCGTTCCGCGTGCATCCAGGTCTCGGTCGGGGGCAGCTGCCGCAGCGCCTGGTGGGCTTTTGGCGTCAGGTGCAGGCGCACCACTCGTGCGTCCTCGGGATCCGTCCGCTTTTCCAGGTAACCCTCGCGCGCAAGCAGCTTGAGCGATTGCGACACCGTTCCCTTGGTCTGCCCAAGGTAGCCGACCAGCGCAGCGGGAGTGTTGCTGTACCGGTTGCAGCGTTCCAGATACTGGAGCGCCTGAACATGCACCGGCTGCAGGGCCATTTCCGACCCGATCCGACGGCTTTCAGAGCGCGCCAGCAACCCCAGGCGTTCGATGAGTTGATGGATTCGCGATGTTTTCATTGGGTCATGGTATCGCGTCGCTACGAGTTGGACAATCTGGAATTCGTGATCTATAGTATCGACACGAAACCACAACAGGAGACGATGTCATGACCCAGTCCGTTCGCAGTATCTTTCCGTTGGCCGTTGCGTTCTCCGCGGCGGTTTTTGCAGCCACCGCGATGGCGGAGCCGGTGCCCTATCCCGACGGCTATCGGCATTGGCACCATGTGAAATCGATGGTTATCGGACAGGATCATCCGCTGGCCGATCCCTTTGCCGGCATTCATCACGTCTACGCGAACGACCTCGCCCTCCAAGGGCTCGGGAGCGGTAGCCATGACGACGGGTCGATCCTCGTGTTTGATCTGCTCGAGGCACAGGAGGGCGACGGGGTGCTGACCGAAGGTAGTCGCAAACTCGTTGGTGTGATGGTCAAGTCGCGGAATGTCTACCCGGACACCGGTGGCTGGGGTTTCGAGGGTTTCGCGGGCGATTCGCGTGAGCAACGACTCACCAACGATGGCGGCCAGGCCTGTTTCAGCTGCCATCTGCCGCAGGCGGAACAGGACTACGTTTTCAGTGACTGGCGCCGTTGATGGGTGAGGCCTGAAGGTGGCGGTGTCATCGGGGGTCTTACAGGCCCGCGGGTTGAACGGATCGGCCGTTGCCGTTGGTTTACCGGCAACGGCCCGTTTTCAGCCCAGTGCTCTGGAAAACACCTGCGCCTCGTAACTTCGCCCTCGCGTCAGGCGCTGACTCTCACTCCCGATCATTCGCCAGCCATGGGCCTCAAGAAAAAGCCTTGCCACGGGGTTGAAGTCCTCGCAACCGGCCTGGGCGAAGGCGAACCCGCGCTCCCGAATGGCCTCGGTGGCCTGGCGCAGCAGCGCGCTGCCCACACCACGCCGGCGCAGACGTAACGGAACCCAGATCTGGTCGACACAATTCGACGCCACCCGGCAGTAACCGCTCAATCGATTCCCATGGGTGGCAACCCAGCCACGCTCGGCGGGATTTCCGACCAATTGGGAGATGTGTTCCGCGTCTTGCCTCGAGCCGAGAGAGTATTCGAGATGACCCAGGTAGGTCTCGCGCCAGACCTCGCCGACCATGGCAATCAAAGCCGCTCGATCGGCTTCCGTGCCGGGACGAACCTTCAGAAGGGGCAGCGCGACGACGTTTTCCATCAGTGATTCCGGCTTGCGGGGTTCCCAAAAGACACTACCCAAGCCGGAATGTTCATTGGAGTCATCAAGGTGGTTTCTCGCAGACAAATTTCCCTCTTGCAGGCCTTGTCGTCCGTGTGCTGCGTTGCCCTTCAGGTTGCATGGAACCACCATGCCCCGGCGATGGCGCCAATGCGTAGTGGAGTCTGGTCCGTGTGATTGACGGTGTAAGGTGGAGAGCCCGCAAGGCGGAGTTGCCCGCTTATTGTGCATGCCGTTGCACCGGCTTCGTGCGCAGCGTCGCCACTTGCACCAGGATCTCCCGATCCCGAAAGCCATAAGGTATTGAAAATTAGTAGGCCACGGATCTGGCAAGGGACTTGCTTGGGCTTTTCCAGGCATGGGTTGCGCGGGGCTCCCTAAGGAATCCGCAACCTCACCCAAAAAACGCTGCACCAATGGGCGACTAGGGTTCCGGTCCGCTTCGGCGGGTGACTGGTCCGAGAGTTGCCGACCTCCCCGGGGTTCGCGGGATGGGGTTACACGGCGGGACAAAAGCCCGGGAGATCAACGGAAGTCCGTCGCTCTCCCGTGCCTTGTTCGTTACCGGTAACCACAAGAGGATCCCCTCATGAACCCGTTCCGCTTCGCTTTTCGACGTCTCCCCCTGAAATTTCTGATGCTTGTCGTGCTATCCGGCGTGATCGCCGCTGCCGGTACCACGCAGGCTCAGGAGCGCGACAGCTTTCGTATCGCCTGGAGTATCTACGTCGGGTGGATGCCCTGGGGCTTCGGCGCCGAGTCGGGTATCGTCGCCAAATGGGCCGACAAGTACGGCATCGACATCGAAATCGTACAGATCAACGATTACATCGAGTCGATCAATCTGTACACGGCTGGCGGCTTCGACGGCGTGAGCGCGACCAATATGGACGCGCTGACCATTCCCGCGGCGGGCGGCGTGGACACCACCGCGCTGATCGTCGGCGACTTCTCCGATGGCAACGATGGGTTGATCCTGAAAGGTTCGGACAAACTCGAGGATGTGCGTGGCAGAAACGTGCACCTGGTGGAACTGTCCGTTTCGCATTACCTGCTGGCGCGTGCCCTGGATTCGGTAGGCATGTCCGAGCGCGATATCCGTGTCGTGAATACGTCGGACGCGGACATCGTGGCCGCTTTCGGCTCGCGCGACGTCAATGCGGTGGTCACCTGGAATCCACAGCTGGGCGAGATCCGTGCGCGTGACGATGCGACCGTTGTTTTCGATTCCAGCCAGATCCCTGGCGAGATCATGGATCTGCTGGTGGTGAACACGGCGGTGCTGGAGGCCAACCCGGCGCTGGGCAAGGCGCTGACCGGCGCGTGGTACGAGATCATGGACGTGATGCGCGGCGATGACGAAGCCGGGCGCGCCGCCCGGGCTTCGATGGGTGAAGCCGGCGGTACCGATCTCGCGGGCTATGAGGCACAACTCGCCTCCACGCGCATGTTCTACGACGCCGCGGCAGCGGTGGAATTCGTGACTGGCAGCGGTCCGATGGAAACGATGGAGAAAGTCCGCCAGTTCGCGTTCGAACATGGTTTGCTTGGCGAGCGCGCGCCCAGTCCCGACTTCGTAGGCATCCAGTTCGCCGACGGCTCGATCCTCGGCAGCAGTGAAAACCTGCGCTTCCGGTTCAACGCGGACTACATGCGGATGGCGGCGGACGGCAAGCTCTGATCCGTTGCATTTCCCCACTGCCGAAGACGCAACGATGAACAAGACCCGGAAAGCGCGCGTTGCTCCTGCCCGACGTCTTTCGTCGGATGACGCTGCGCTTTTCGGCCCTGACCGCATGTCCCCGGCATCGGCAGCGTCGGCATGAAACGTTTCATCAACCAGCGTCCGCACCGCGCGGTGGGGTATCTGCTTGGGTTGCTCCCGTTTGTGCTGCTGCTGCTCGTTTACATGGCGGCATCGGCGGCGCGGCTGGCGGAAAATCCGAACGACCCACTTCTGCCTTCGCTGGGCACATTGTTCGACACTTTCTGGCGGCTCGCCACCGAGCCGAGCCGGCGTACCGGTGAACTGGTG
>SLHN01000058.1 GCA_007136145.1 Thioalkalivibrio sp. | reverse complement strand
GGCGCAGCGCTCAAGGCGCGGGAAGCTGAGTTGGCGAGGTGGTTGATTGATCTGGGGTTTTAGGGGAGGAAGGTGGCGGTCGCACGCATATGACAGTCGGCCCCCGTTCTTGACAAGTTGACAAGAAAATGACACGGGTTTAGTAGTGGAGTATGAAGGCCCTTCCCGTCGGTGAGTTCAAGGCACAGTTCTCAGAGGTCCTCGCGAAAGTGAAGCAAGGGGAGTCTTTCGGGATACTATACGGCAAAAAGAAGGAACCAGTTGCGATGATAGTCCCCTACGTCGATTCCGAAGAGAAGAAACAACACAAACTCGGCATTCTTGACGGGAAGGTCAAGGTTGTTTTTGCTGACGATTTCAAGATCACTGAACAAGAGTTTCTTGACGTGAAATGAACTATCTCCTGGATACACACAGCTTCATCTTTATCAACAATTGGCGGCCGTCGATCAGTGCTCTCACTCATACGGTCCAGAAGCTGCCGATGCCACCGCAACCCGCTTGGTACTTGTCGATCAATAATGCTTCGCTATGAGCAAGAATACGTTCTCAATCCCGTTGTAGAACGCATGAACCGACAATGCCGCCGCTCGCATTTCGATTTCGTCAGGATCTCTGTTCGCCAACTTGACGAACAGAGGCTTCACGCCGCTCAGTTCAGCGTCAAGTTGTTCAAGCTCTTCATTCACGCGGTTGATAAGCTCACGCCACTCGCTCAAGCTTACCTCGTTCCCGAATCTTGCGACTGAACCGATCATCAGAATCCAGGTCGACTAAGTCGAACGGATGTTCAAGTTCTCCAAGAAGTATCCCGTAGGCATGCAGGAAGCGCCTCGGCGGCAATCCCGATACGGCCAGGTCGATATCGTTCGGTTCGTCTCCGCTCCACGGATGAACCACCGACCCAAAAACATAGATCTCTTCAGCGCCATGTTCCCGCAATATTTCAATCGCCCGTTTCACATCAGCACGAAAATTAGAAGGAATCATAACGATCTCGATGCTCATATCCGGCCCCTTTCCGAATATGAAAGCCGATTGAGCACACTCGCGACAACAGCACGACAAATACCGGTGGAGCGTGCCGGAGGAAATGATCAATTGAGGCGATCGGGATCGAATCCCGCTGGGGACCGCCCGACCTTGACCAGATGCCGGAGAATCCGCCGCAGCTCGTCGGGATCCTCGATGACAGCGATCACCTTCATCTCCGCACCGCACTGTAGCTCGCGAACGTCACCTCACCATCCGGACGCCGCCGTCAGCAGAACTTCTGCGCAGCAACCTCGTCAGCGCTGATCTGCGGGTGGTGGTAGCGTCCGGTCTTGAAGGTGTAGTGCTTCACACCGACGGCCTGCTCAGGACAGAAATTGAAACAGGCATAACAGAACCAGCACTGCCGGGAGTCATCCCACCGGGGCGTGGCGACTGTCAGCCTGACCCTGCCGGTGGGGCACACCCGGCAACAGATCCCGCATTTCGTGCAGGACTCCTCGTCCAGGAGGAAGTCCAGTTCAGGTCGCGATCCATCGGTCACTTTCCAGAGCAGCCGACTGAGGCCACCCGCGTGCAGCGACTGGTTCTGCGCGATTGGGCTTTCCGGAATCTCGGCATTCCGGCGACGCGCAATGATCGTCCCTGCGATCACGGATAACTCGGCGTCAGTCCGCTCGAGCATCGCGTGCACCTCTCGCGTTGCGATCTTTTCCGCCCAGTTCATGGTCATGAGCGGTCGGGGAGCGACTCCTTTGGGAGTATTGAGAATCATGCGGATCGTGAAGAAGTCATCCAACCGGCGACTGCCGCGTCGGTTGAGTAGATGGTTGATGAACCCGCCAACGTTGCCCGGGGTTCCGCCGTGCGTGGCAACGGCGAAGAAATAATCCAGACCACTCAGGTCGGCACTTTCCAGGTACTTGCGGACCGGAATCGGGACACTGATCATATGAACCGGGAAGACCATGCCAAGCGCACCCGTTGGGCGGTCACCGGGATCAACACCGATGATGGGCCGCAGGTCCGCCTCTGGTATCTCGCGTGCGAGTTGTCGCGCCACAGCGAGAGAGTTTCCCGTTCCTGTGAAATAGTAGAGTTTCACCGACAGTAGTATACGGCCTCCGGGCTCAATTCACAATGTCCGCCGGTGGTGCGGCTCATCTGACAACTCGACATCACCGTCACCGCTCGTGGTCACCGCGACCCAATCCCTCCAGAGCCGCCAGAGCCCGTTCGGCGTCTCCGCGCGGAACAAAAATGTGGTCGTGATGGAAGGCAGCCACTACGTTTGCGCTGATCTCCCATTCTGCGATCCGGGAGGAAACCGCGGCGGTCAAGCCGACCGCCTCAAGGCTGGAATGCACGTTCAGGGTGATCCTGCGAAACAGCGCCTCGTACGGCAGGCGATTGCGGTCCGCCGCCGTCCTCGTCATAATCAGCGTCACGCCCTCTGACTCGCGGATCATCGCCCATGCTTCCCCCGTCAGGCCAACCTCCTCGCCGACCGGGACCGAACAGAACACGTAGTCGTCGGGATCGAGTTGCGGGTTCAGTGATTGAAGGAGGATGGCGAGATTGCGTTCTCCGGACATTTCCTGCACTCCCCGCACAGTGTACTGCCCCACCCGCGCCTACACCAGCCCGGAGCTGAGCAGAAAGATCGCTCCTCCGTGGGTGATGGTCGCGGGAAGCACGCCGTACTTCTCGCCGACGAGACCCGCGATGATCCCTTCCCACAGCGTGAACAGCAGAAGAGGCACCCCCACGGAACTGACGGTGGTTGCCAGAAAGACTTGGCAGAGCGCGAATACCAGCCCCGACTGGACGCCGGGTGTTACCCAACCGGAGCGCCCGGCGTTGCCCCGGTCTGCAGCGCGCCTGCGTGCCCGGTCGGCGTGGCGCCGCTTCAACCCTTCGAGAACGTACCCACGAAAGAGCAGCTCTTCCAGCAGATTGCCCAGCATTGCGAATACCAGGATCGCCGGAAGCAGCCGCGCCGCAACAGCACAAAGACCAGCAGATAGAGCGCCACCCGCGCTGCGGCGTTGGGGCGGGTGAAAACCAGCCCCGGCACCACCCGAACGAGATACGTTGACATAATCGATAGTGTTTCCATGCGCGCGAATCTACCGGAAACCTTGTGAAAGTTCTCGGACAGATGTAGGATAGTGTACAGATGTCCGAGACCGATCCCCGTGTTGAGCGAACACGCGCACAGCTCGCACAAGCCGCGTCAGCCGCTCTACCTTTTATCTGCAGTTCCAGCAACCGTGGGAGCCCGTTGTCGAACACCTGACGTCCCTCTTTCGAAGCGAATACCCAACACTGATGGCAGGCAGCTCGGCGCTCGACCCGGATTCCTTGCTGCTCAACGGGCATCCTTTGAGCTATTCGTTCTTCGAGCACGTCGAGCGCCACGAGGAACTGTATCGCCGGATCTTTGGCCACGTGGACGGCGCCCCGGTGTGTCGACAGCTCACCGCACGGATTGCGGACCTCTCGCGGCACTACCACGGCGCGCTTCGCGCGATCAGCACCAAACCGATTGAAACCGAACTGATCGCAGGCTATCTCGCAGGCGCTCTCGTCGAGGTTGCGGGTCGGTGGATTAAACTAAATTAAATTATAGGAAAACCTAAGTCGAAGTCGATCAACCACATCCGCGGAACGGCAATCGTAATCGCCGGGTCGGGAATGTGCACCGGAGGCAGAATGAAACATCACCTGGCGGTGAACATCGACCGACCCGAGAGCACGCTGCTGTTCGTCGGGTACCAGGCGCACGGCACACTCGGCCGCGAGCTTGTTGATGGAGCGAAGCAGGTCCGCCTCTTTGGCGCAATGCGCGACGTTCGCGCGCGCGTAAGTCGGATCAACGGCTTCTCCGGCCACGCCGATCGAACCGAACTCGCCAGATGGATCTCACACCTCACCTCGCGGCCACGCCGAGTCTTCCTGAATCACGGGGAGCTCTCAACGATGGAGGCGTTTCGTGACTACCTCTCCGAAAAGGTCGGGGTTACCGCCCACATACCCGAGTATCGCGAGACGGTGGAGCTGGAGTAGGGCGGGTTTGCTCGATCACCGGCAGCAGTACCTCTACTTCAGCCTCTCCAGTCGCCCCTTTCGCCGGACGAGGTTCTGGTAATCCCACTGGATCTCCTGCGCCTTCCTGAGCCACCGGCGCAGTTCAGTGGTGTTCACCTCCGAAACAGAGTTGTAGAACACGGACGCGTCCTTGAACTTTTTGCCGAGGACGTTCAGGCCGGCTTCTTCGAAGTCCGCCCCGCTCCAGAACATCAGTCGTATCCCCGGCTTCTGTTTGCTGTATCCAACGGTTGGATTACCGTTCAGGAACCAGACCGGATGAGCGTGCCACACCTTGTTCTCGCTTCCCGGCAGGTTGGCTTCAATTTCCCGGGCGAGCAGGTCGCACACGCTCCGGTACTCGGAGTCCTGCCGCTGGTTGTACGCCACGATATCCGGATGCATCCCGTATCCTCCCTACGTGCCGTTGTACGCCCTGTGCAGGGCGGCGAGGTCGAACTTCTTCATCGCAAGAAAGGCGTGAGTGACCCGGGCCACCTTGTCGTGGTCGGGATCCTGCAGCATCTCGCCCAGGACCGTGGAGGTAATCTGCCACGAGACCCCGTACCGGTCCGCGAGCCAGCCGCACTGTTCGGCTTCGGGCACCGCCGACAGACGTCCCCAGTAGAAGTCAATCTCGTCCTGATTGTCGCAGTTCACCATGAACGATACCGCTTCGTTGAACCGATATCCGTGCTCCCGAGCGCTGTCCATGGCGGCAAACCAGGTGCCTTCGAGCTGGAAGTCGGTAAACATAATCGTTCCTTCCCGGTCGGGTTCCATACCGGCGGGATACCGGGCGATTGCACCGCGTTTGGTCTCCCGGAACACGGAGAGGTAGTAATCGGATGCTTCTTCGACTTTCCCGCACACGTCGCCCACGAACAACATGGAAGGGATGATCATGGGGCGGTCGTCGCCTTCCGGGTTGGTAAAGATGAGCTGCCAGGAGAGGCCGTATCGATCCTGCACCCAGCCGTATCGTTCGCTGAACGGATAGGAATCGATCGGCATCAGCGCGGTTCCGCCCTCCATCAGCCTGTTCCACACGTCGTCGATGCGCTTGCGCGCTGCTGGGTCCTGCGACGGATCGAAGTTCACAACGAACGAAATCGAAGGGTTGAACTGGAAATAGGGTCCCGCGCTGATCGCGTGGAACGCGAATCCCTGGATCTCGAACGATACGTACTGGGTGTCTCCCGACGGAGTATCGTGCAGCGTCGCGATGTTCGTGACGCGCGAATTGGGAAACACCGAACAATAGAACCGTGCCGCCTCCGCCGCTTCTGTGTCGTACCAGAGATGCGGAACGATTTTCTGCCTGGATGTCGCCATGGAATTTCCCCCTTTTGCGGTCGGTCTCCTTCATGGTCGTCCGGGGAGGGACAGAATCGACATGCCGCCGACAAATTCGCCGGCCGGTGCGCCGACTGACCGTATCCCGGCGATGGTGTTAGTATGTAGTCCGGATGCAGGAGATATCAATACGTGAGGCTCGCCGGGTCGGACTGCACCGGCAGGGGTTGCTTCAGGCGGGGAGTTTCGGCAGCGGCAAACCCGGGGTGCTGCGCGTGATCGAACAGCTCGGCTACGTGCAGATCGACACGATCTCGGTTGTCGATCGCGCCCACGACCACGTGATCAAGACCCGGGTTCCCGATTATTCGGGGTTGATGCTCGATGAGCTCGTTCGGCGCGACAAAACCGTCTTCGAATACTGGTCACACGCCGCGGCGTATCTGCCGATGGCGGAGTTTCGTTTCTCGCTTCCAATGATGGAGGGGTTCGCGCGGGCTCGGCAGGCGGAACTGGATGAACAGCTTGCGGCAGACGTGATTGCCCGTATCCGACACGAGGGGCCGCGACAGTCGAGGGACTTTGCCCCTCCCGATGGCCGTCGCCCGGAGGGGTGGTGGGACTGGAAACCGGCCAAGCGCACGCTGGAGCATCTTTTTCTGTCGGGGCGGCTGTTGATCGCGTACCGCGAGGGGTTCCAGAAGGTCTACGACCTGCCCGAGAACGTGCTCCCCGCGGACACCGACACCACCATGCCGTCGCCGCACGAATGGCACCGCAATCTGGTGCTCCGCGCGATCCAGGGATTCGGCATCGCTACGGCGCGCCACATCACCACCGCGTGCCGGACGGCGGGACAGTGGGTGAAGCAGCCGCTGAGAGACGCGATCCCCGCCGCGATCGACGCGCTGGTCCATGACGGGTTCCTGGAGCCGGTGTTGTGTAACGGCCGGACCTGGTACACCCTGCACGGAGCACTCGACGAGATGCCGCCTCGTCTGCCGAAGAAAGTCATCCGGTTTCTGTCACCCTTCGATCACGCCGTCATCGACCGGGGGCGCACCTTCGACCTGTTCGGGTTCGAGTACCAGTTCGAGTGTTACGTGCCGGCCGCCAAACGCACCTACGGGTACTACTGCCTGCCCATTCTCTGGGGAGACGAACTCATCGGCCGAATGGACGCAAAGGCGGTACGGGCTGCCGGCCGCTTCGAGGTACGGGGACTTTTTCTCGAGCCTGACGTCACGCTGGACGACCGGCTCGACGGGGCGCTGGCCGAAGGGATCCGACGTCTTGCGGAGGCAAACGGGTGCACGGATGTGACAGGTTGGGGCTCCACCCGGGAGACCCGAACACGGTATACTGCAACGTACGGAGGCCGCCATGGCGCATGATCTGCCGGATCACGAGACAAACCGCTTGGGGTGGAGCCGGTTCACGCTCCTGTCGGGCCAGCGACGGGAGGTCGTGCTCGACATCGCGGAGCGTGAGTCGCGAAGCCTCCTCGAGCTCAATCCTGAGTACGGGCGTATTCGACTGAGAGCCGCGTTCCGAAGGAGTCGGCGAGATGACGCACAAAGAGCTGCTGACGAACCTGGTCGCGGAGGGCATTGAGTTCGTCGTTATTGGCGGCACCGCGCTTCGCCTCTATAACAGCCCGCGAGTCACTCACGACATTGACCTCGCGGTCCGATCGTTGGACGTAGACCGAGTTGTGGACGTCATGTACCAGCTGGGGTATCGTTTGATCACCGCCGTGGCCGACGCGTCCGTCTCTGTCTGCTCAACACCGGCTGATGCTCGCAACTGGATTGAACGAGAGAGGCCCGGTTCGGTCAGTTTTATCGCGTTCGCAGGCGAAACCACATCCGAGATTCCAATTGACGACATTGACGTCGCAAGTCAGGTAGACTTTCTGTTTGAACTGACGATTCCCACGATGAATCTGCGAAAAAACGCACGGCGCATCGAACTACCCGATCTATCGTTTCTCGTCGCGTCAGTGGACGACCTGATCCGCTTGAAGGAGGCGCGTTCTGATCGCAGTGCTGCTGACGAAGATGACCTGCGGTTTCTGCGGGCATTGAAAGGAGAATAACGCCCATGCATAAGCTCATCTTCTTCGTCCCCGCCGACCACGCTGAATCCGTCAAGCAGGCGGTCTTTGCCGCCGGCGCCGGGCGGTACCGCAACTACGACAGCTGCTCTTGGCAGACCTCGGGCATGGGGCAGTTTCGCCCGCTCTCCGGAGCCGATCCCTTCATCGGCTCAGTGGGCGCGGTGGAGACGGTCCCCGAACTGCGCGTGGAGACCATCTGCCCCGACGAGTTGGTCCGCCCCGTGCTCGACGCGCTGATTGCAGCCCATCCGTACGAAGAGCCCGCCTACGAGGTGGTGAGGATATGGACGATCGACGACCTTCCGACAAAAGCGACATTGACTTAGTCTCCTAAATTAGCTAACATTTCCGTATGAATCCGGTAACCATACACGAAGCGAAGACACATCTTTCGCGGCTCTTGCATCGGGTTGAGCAGGGCGAAGAGCTTGTCATCGCGCGAGGGCGCACTCCGATTGCCCGGCTGGTTCCATACCGCGAGGCCGAGCGAGAACTCGGCGGGCTGTCGGGCTTGATTCTTCACATGGATTCGTCGTTCGACGAGCCACTCGAAGATTTTGCGCCGTACATGATTGCCAAGGATCCTCGGTGAAGCTCCTGCTTGATACGCACTCGCTGCTGTGGATGCTGGCCGACGTGGAGAGTTTATCGGACACGGCGCGAAGGGCAATCCGCGACCCGGAAAACGTGCTGCTCGCGAGCATCGCGTCCTACTGGGAGATCGGCTTCAAAGTGAGTATCGGGAAGCTCGCCCTGCGCGAAGATTGGCAAGAATCCATTCCGCGGGAGCTGACCCGCAACCGTGTTGAATGGTTGCCGATTTCCGTCGCACACGTGAACGAAGTGTCTTCACTTCCGTGGCACCATCGCGATCCATTTGATCGGCTCCTTCTTGCCCAGGCGCGAGTCGATGGACTCCACCTGGTCAGTGGAGACGGTCAGTTCGACGCGTACGGCGTTTCACTCGTGTGGTGATACGGTCGAGTGCCATCAGGTGTTCTTCACCGCCCCGGCAACCCCTTCGTCACCAGCAGTGGATCGACAAACAGCGGTACCCCGTGCAGCGACCGGCACGCCGCGACGAGCGCCGTGGCCGCCTCGATGGAGCCGGCGCTCGCGGCGCCGGCGGTGCCGAACCCAGCGCCGCCCGGGAAGCCTGAATTATAGGAAAACCTATCTCGCGGCGCGACAGCAAAACGGCTGGGCAGCGCAAGTTTCGACGAACGTATAGCGGGAATCGGCGTTCACGGGGTGCCGACTGCACCGACGACCGCTATTGGAGCGGACAGACGCACCGATAAAGCAAATCAGGGCTGTTGCGGAAGTGTTTGTGCCGGGAAACGGACACACGTTTCCCGTGGAGCGTGCCGGAGGAAATGATCAGTTGAGGCGATCGGAGTCGAATCCCGGTGGGGACCGTCCGATTTTGACCAGATGCCGGAGAATCCGCCGCAGCTCGTCGGGATCCTCGATGACAGCGATCACCTTCATCTCCGCACCGCACTTCGGGCAAACAAACGGATCGACCTCATAGATCTTCGCAAGCAGCCGGGCCCATGCGCGTTTACGCGCGTTCGAACCGACCTCTTCGTTTTCATCGGACGGCGGCTCGAAGCCCAAGTGGTCATCGCCAGCACTACTCCGATGGGTAGTAGCCTTCCACCCGTCGGGTGCCCGCTCGGCAACCCAGGGCATGTCTTCCCACCGCCCTTTCGTCCGGGAAGCATACAAACCGTAGCGGCGAATCAGCTGTAGTCGTTTCGGCGGGATATGCTGAGTGAGCTCCGCGAGGAAATCAAGCGCATCAAACATGTGGAGGTTCTGCTTGAAGTACTGCGAGTATTTCGTGTGGAACAGCACACGCCCCTTGAAGGGCTCGTAGCGGATCTTCCCCAGAGAGATTGGTGGGCGTGCGATGTACTCCGCCAGGCTTTCCTGGGCGGACTCGTCGAGGATGCGAACGCTGTTGTCGATGCTGAAGCCGGAGTGTTTCCAGGATAGGAGGTTCCGGGCGAAGTCCTCGTTCAGGAGTTCCTGGCCAACCAGGAACTTGATGGCCCGACGTCGGAAGAGCTCCGTCATCGACTGAAGCCCGGAGAATGGGATGTAGAAGAAGGTACCCTCATCATCGAAGCCGCCCTCAAGAACGATGGCGTGGAAGTGCGGGTTGAAGCGCAGCATGTCACCAAACGTCTGGTGCCCAATAACCGTGCCTGTGAGCAGCGGTCTGCCGGCCGCCTCAGCGTAGAACTCATCGATGATACGGTAGATCAGTCGGGAGACATCGGCGAAGAGGCGGCGATGGTGACGGAAGAACGGCCGCAGTGCCTTCGGCATGGTGAAGACGAACTGGCGATGCGGCAGCTTGAGCAGGACCTCGTTTGTCAGATGTTCGGCAAACAGGATGGTTCGTTTTCGACTACAGGACGGGCACAGGTAGAATCCCTTGCACGAAAACGGCCGGAAGTAGTCGTGCCCACACTCGGGGTTGGT
>SLHN01000276.1 GCA_007136145.1 Thioalkalivibrio sp. | reverse complement strand
GCTACACGTATCCCTGTCCCTGAACTGCCAGTTGCCGGCTCAGCCTGGGTGGGGTGGGTCCAGGTCCTCGAAGGCATCGCCAGCGCCAAGCGAGACGCCGACGCTCTCGAATTGCAACGGAGTTTCGTTGGACTGGGTTTCCAGCAGGAGCCAGTGCGCCCCCTCTCGCCGGTACAGTTCCAGCCGCCGGGCGTCGATGTCCACCAGCAGGTATTCGCGCAGGCTCTCCAGGCGGCGGTAGGCGGCGAATTTCCGGCCGCGGTCGAAGGCTGCGGTCGAATCGGACAGCACCTCGATCACCAGACAGGGGTGCATGATCGTGGTCTCGGCGCTGCGGTCGCGCGGGTCGCAGGTCACCATCACGTCCGGGTAGAAAAAGGCGTCTGCCGCATCGACGCGCAGTTTCATGTCCGCCACGAAGGTTTGGCAGGGCGAACCTTTCAGGCGCTGGTGCAGCAGGCTGCCAAGCGCCAATGCAACAAGCGCATGCTCCCTGCGCACGCCGACCATCGCGTAAATCTCTCCCGCGAGGTACTCGTGCTTTTCCGGCTGTTCAGCCTCCCAGCTCAGATATTGCTCTTGATCCATCATCGTGCGCGGTAATGCCTGTCCCATCGTTCACCTCCCTGTGCCTGGTGCTGCTCCTGTTCCCAGTATTGGCCCGTTTTTCCCGAGGTTCAAGCAGCAGGAGCACCGGCTCCCCGCCAATCATCAAGCCCCACTGGAGGCCCGAAGGCCGGCCGGCGTGGTATCGGTGCGGTTCGGCTGCGCCTCACGGCACCCTACAGGGGGCTTTCACGCTAGAATCTCGGCATGCAGTCTTCGCCAATTGCCACATCACTGATCGACACCCACGCGCATCTCGACGTCGAGGAGTTCGCTCCTGACCTGGAGGCGGTGCTGGGACGCGCCCGTTCGGCTGGTGTCGTCGGGCAGGTGGTGCCGGCGATCACGCGCGGGCACTGGCCAGGGCTGGCCGAGCTGACGGCAACGTACACGGATCTGCATCCCGCCTACGGGTTGCATCCGGTTTTCCTGGAAACCCATGACGATGCCGACATCGCTGCGTTGGATGCCTGGTTGTCGGATCATCCGGCGGTCGCGGTCGGCGAGATCGGCCTCGACGGCTACGTCGATACCATTGCCAGCGGTGCGAACTGGGACCGGCAGTGGCGGTTGTTCACCGGGCAACTGGACCTTGCGCTGAATCACGGGCTGCCGGTGATCATCCATGCGCGGCGTGCCCTGGATCATGTGCTGAAGGCACTGCGTCAGCGGCCCGGGTCGACCGGGATCATCCACAGTTTTTCGGGCAGCCGCCAGCAGGCGGACCAGGCGCTGGAGCAGGGTTTCTGCCTCGGCTTCGGGGGGCCTGTCACGTATCCGCGCGCGAACCGCCTGCGCGGCCTGGTCGCCGGGCTGCCCGATGACGCACTGGTGCTGGAAACAGACGCGCCCGACCAGCCGTCCGCGAGCCACCGTGGCGAACGCAACGAGCCGTCGTTCCTGCCGGAGATCGCCGCCTGTGTGGCCGAGCTGCGGACTGTTTCCGTCGCCGAACTGGCGCGGCAGACCACGGCCAATGCGCGGCGGATTCTTCATCTGCCAATCGTTGCGCGATGAGTAAACCATGTCGATCGCAACGATGGCTTCGGGTCCGCGGCCCTGCCGGACTTCCGTTCGCGAGCACCATGCCGCGCCCTTCCAGGCCCGGAGTGGTTGCGGTGCGGTTCGGCTTCGCCTCACGGCACCCTACGCGGGTTCTTTCATGCTGACTGTCATGGCCAGGCCCTCCACCCCGAACCACCAAAGGTCCAGGCGTAGGGTGTCAATGAGCACAGCGAATTGCGCCGTTCGAGGCCCGGGAGCCGGCCGGCGTGGGATCGGTGCGGTTTGGCTTCGCCTCACGGGACCCTACGCGGTTTCTTTCACGCTATTGGGAAGCCGGCATTCCCTCAAGGTCTTCTGGCGAGGAGAGTGCAGGGAATGAGTGGGCAACCCTTCTCGGAGCGCACGGAACTGCTCGTGGGTTCCGAGGCACTGACAATGCTGCGCGGCCGGCACGTGGTGATTGCTGGGGTGGGCGGCGTGGGCAGTTACGCGGCGGAGGCGGTCGCCCGGGCCGGTGTCGGACACATAACCCTTCTCGACCACGATCAGGTAGCACCCTCGAACCTGAATCGGCAGCTGGTGGCACTGCGCTCTACAGTAGGCCGGCCGAAAGCCCAAGTGATGGCACAGCGCATCGCCGACATCGACCCCGGGATCAAAGTCCATTGCGTTGCGGAGTTCCTGCGCCCGGAGAACGTGGTGGATCTCGTCCCGGCCGATGCCGATTACGTGCTGGACTGTATCGATTCCATCGTGTGCAAGGCGGCACTGGTGGCGAATTGTCAGGTGCGGGGTCAGCCGGTGATCTCCAGCATGGGGGCAGGTGGGCGCATCGACCCGACACTGGTGCGGGTCGGGCTGCTGGCCGAGACCCAGCTTTGTCCGCTGGCGCGGGTGATGCGCAAGCGCCTGCGCCGCCTGGGTGCAAGCCTGGATTACCCGGTGGTGTACTCGCTGGAGCAGCCGCGCAAGGGCACCGAACACCGCCCGATCGACGGGCCGGTGCCGGGTCGAGCACGGTCGGTCAATGGGACCATCTCCTATCTTCCCGCGCTGTTCGGCCTGACCGCCGCCGGTTGGGCAATTCGTGCACTGATCGAGGGATAGGCTTCTTGGGAAGCGCTGATCAATTCGTCATCGCGAGGAGCGGAGCCTTCAGCCGCGAGCGCAGCGTGGCGGGTGGCGGGACTAGGCGATCCCTAAGCCGCGGATTTGACAGGCTCTGCTTGGATTGCCTCGCGACACTCGCAATGACGAGTGGATTAATCAGCGTTTCCCTGAAGGCTCTCCGGCTCGCTGTGCTTGGGAACATGGCGTCCCTCCAGCCGGGCCACTTCGGTTTCGATCCATTCCTCGACCTCGGCAAGGATCGCCTCCGGCTTGCGGCCACGGGTCGCGATCGGCGGCCCGATCACGACGTCGATGACGCCGGGCTTCTTGGCCAGACTTTTGCGTGGCCAGAACGTGCCGCTGTTGTGGGCGATGGGGATGACTGGATGGCCGCTGCGTGCGGCGAGAACGGCGCCCCCGATGCGATACTTCCCCCGCTCGCCCGGGGAAACGCGGGTTCCTTCGGGAAACAGCACCACCCACAGTCCACGTTGGAGCCGATCGATGCCGGCCGCCACCAGATTTTCCAGTGCACGGCGCCCGGCCGTGCGGTCCACCGGTACTGGATCCACCATGCCGATGGCCCAGCCGAAGAAAGGGATGCGCATCAATTCCCGTTTCAGCACCCAGACCTGGGGTGGCAGGATCTGCTGCAGTGCGATGGTTTCCCATGCCGATTGATGCTTGGCCATCACGATCGCAGCCTCGGACTGCTCCAGATGCTCGCGTCCATGTATGCGATGGCGCAGTCCGCAGGTCACGCCGAGCCACCACACGCTGAAGCGTGTCCATTGGGACAGCGCGCGGTAGCGCCCATGAAAACCGAATGGCAACACCAGCGGTGCGACCAGCAGACCGAACAATACGGTGGCGCCGGCAAAGCCGAGCCAGAAAACCAGCGCACGAAATCTCAACAACATTGGTGTTCCCCTGGCGACGATGAGCCCGGACACCCGCCACCCCTGGTGATGCCAGGCGTAGGGTGCCAATGAGCGCAGCGAATTGCGCCGATCGAGGCCCGGGAATCGCGGGATTGCCAGGACGTGGCCCAGGTACGTTTTGGCCTCGCCTCAAGACACCCTGCGAAATGGGCTTTCACGTTAGCCGGTGGCGAGGCGCGAAATGTCGGCTACCGACTGGAAGCGGCGGGCAAGCCGGGCCAGAAGCGCGAGCCGATTCGCGCGCAGCTCCGGCTCGTCGACCATCACCATCACGTCGTCGAAGAAATCGTCCACCGGAACTCGCAGGCCCGCGAGGTGTTCCATGGCCGCTACGTAGTCACCATCGGCCACCGCCGCCGCCACCCGTGGTTCGATCGTCCGCAACGCGTCGAGCAGCAATTGCTCGGCTGGCGCCTGAAGCAATCGTTCATCGACTTCACCGGATTGCTCTTCCTCGGCCTTGCGCAACAGGTTCTGGATGCGCTTGTTCGCGGCAGACAGCGACTCTGCCTCCGGGCGTTCCCGGAACCGTTGGACCGCGCGAGCCCGGTGTGCGAAATCCAGTGGCGCGTCCGGCTCGACCGCAGCTACCGCCTCGAAGACCTCGGGCGCCATGCCCTGATCGAGCAGGTAGCCACGCAGGCGTTCCAGGATGTAGCCACGGACCCTGGGAACGGCTGCCGATGCATCGGCGACCTGGGCGGCCACGGCCGTTGCCGCGGCGTTCAGCAACGGTGTCAGGGCCAGCGGCAGTTCCTTTTCCACCAGGATGCGTAGCAGCCCCAGGGCAGCCCGACGCAACGCAAACGGGTCTTTTGCTCCGGACGGGTCCTTGCCGATCGCGAAGATGCCGACCAGGGTATCGAGTCGGTCGGCCAATGCCAGCGCCTGAGCCAGCGGCCCATCGGGCAGTGCGGCCCCGGCGTGCCGGGGCCAGTAGTGCTGTTCGATGGCCTGGGCCAGCGGCTCCGGTTCGCCATCGTGCAGCGCATAGTAGCGGCCCATCGTGCCTTGCAGCTCGGGGAATTCGAACACCATCCGTGTGCCCAGGTCGCACTTGGCCAGCAGGGCCGCGCGCTGTGCCTGCTCGGGATCCAGTCCCATGGATGTCGCCAGCTCATCCATTAGCCGAACCAGGCGCCTGGACTTGTCGGCCAGTGTTCCCAATCGCCGTTCGAACACGACGGTGGCGAGCCAGGGCTCGCGGCTGGCCAGGGTATCCTTGCGGTCCTGTTCCCAGAAAAACTCGGCGTCGGCAAAGCGTGGTCGCAGCACGCGCTCGTTACCGCCACGCACCGCCTCGGGGAAGCGTGAGCGGATGTTGCTGATCACGATGAAACGGGGGAGCATGCGCCCGGTGTCCGAAACCAGTGGGAAATACTTCTGGTTGTCCTGCATCGTCGAGATCAATGCTTCCTGCGGCACATCCAGGAAACGGGCGTCAAAGCTGCCGGTCAGCGCCACCGGCCATTCGACCAGGGCCGTCACCTCATCGAGCAGGGCGGAATCGATCAACGCGCGGCCTCCGGCTGCCTCGGCCTCGGCCTGGATCTGGCTCCGGATGGACTCGCGGCGTTCCTCGAACGAGGCCTGCACCAGCCCGTCATGTTCCAGAACCCCGGCATAATCCGTTGCATGTGCCAGATCCAGCGCACCGGGGCAATGAAAGCGATGGCCGCGGGTCGCGCGCCCGCTGTGCAGACCGAGAAGTTCCATTTCGACCACGCGGTCACCGTGCAGTACCACCAGCCAATGCACTGGTCGCACGAATTCAGCCTCGCCGTCGCCCCAGCGCATCCGTTTCGGTGTGGGTAATCCCGCCAGGCTGGCCGAGAGGAGTTCCGGCAGCAATTGCTCCAGCGGCGCACCGCTGCGCGTTTCGCGATGGATCAGGTATTCACCCTTGTCCGTGTTTTCCCGCTCCAGATCCTCGACTGCGACTCCGCAGGAGCGGGCGAAGCCTTGAGCGGCCCGGCTGGGCGCTCCGGTTGCATCGAACGCGGCCGCGACGGCCGGCCCGCGACGCTCGTGGATCTGGTCGGGCTGATGCGCGGGAATGCCCTCCAGCAGCAACGCCAGGCGTCTCGGGGTCGCGAAGGCAGTGACACCCGAAGGTTGGATACCAGCCTCGGTCAGGCGGCGCAGACAGTCATCCCGAAGCGCGTCGCGTAGCGACAGGAGCGCTTTCGGCGGCAGTTCCTCCATGCCGAGTTCGAACAGAAGGGGGTGCAGAGCTTCCATGTTGATTTCCAGGCTGTTGCTGCTTGGGTGGTGTTCGTCGATCGGGTATTGCCGGGCTCAGGCGGCATCCCGCTGTCTTTTCAGCATCGGAAAGCCGAGACGTTCGCGGCTGTCAAAATAGGCGGTCGCGACCGCGCGCGCGAGCTCCCTGACGCGCAGGATGTAGCGCTGCCGCTCGGTGACCGAAATCGCGCCACGTGCGTCAAGCAGGTTGAAGCTGTGCGAGGCCCGCAATACCTGCTCATACGCGGGGAGAGGCAGCCCGAGGCCGATCAGACGCTCGCTTTCGGAGGCATGAAGGTCGAAGGCCGCGAACAGGGCGTCACGATCGGCGTGTTCGAAATTGTAGGTCGACTGCTCGACCTCGTTCTGGTGATAGACGTCGCCATAGGTGACCACGGTCCCGTCGGGCGCTTCGGTCCAGACCAGGTCGAATACGCTGTCGGCGCCCTGCAGGTACATCGCCAGGCGTTCCAGGCCATAGGTGATTTCGCCGGAAACGGGGCGGCAGTCGAGCCCCCCCACTTGTTGGAAGTACGTGAATTGGGTCACTTCCATGCCGTTCAGCCAGACTTCCCAACCGAGACCCCAGGCGCCCAGAGTCGGAGATTCCCAGTTGTCCTCGACGAAGCGGATGTCATGGACCGTAGGGTCGAAGCCGAGGTGACGCAGCGAGCCGAGGTACAACTCCTGGATGTCCGACGGCGAGGGCTTCAGCAGAACCTGGAACTGGTAATAGTGTTGCAGACGGTTAGGGTTTTCACCGTAGCGTCCGTCCGTGGGGCGGCGCGAGGGCTGTACGTAAGCGGTGCGCCATGGCTCCGGGCCGATGGAACGGAGAAAGGTGGCGGAATGGAAAGTGCCCGCGCCCATCTCCATATCGTAGGGTTGCAGGAGCACACAGCCCTGTCGCGCCCAGTACTCCTGCAGTTGCCGGATGAGATCCTGAAAGGTCAGCGAGGAGTTTTGCATGATGTGCCTGAATCGCAAGGAAAAGCGGGCAGTATATCCGCCGGCGCCGGGTTGCGGCCACCGGTGAGCACGGAAAGCCCGGTTTGCGGCACCTTGTTGGGTGTGGTTCGCGGGTCGGTCATGCGTCTTGTTTCCCGCATGGAACACCTGTGTGGCACGGACGCCGACGGGGCCCGGCAAACGGCTGTGTCTGGCGGCCTGACCCCAACGGGCTGCTAGAATGCACGGCGGGACGAGTTGCTGCCGTGCCAGCCTCGTTGCCGATCGTTGTATCCGGCGGTGATGAGTGGAATCCGGAATAATGCCTGAGGAACTGGGATGCCGATGCCAACTGTGCAACTGAAGGCGGGCGTGTGATTTCCGATCCGGAAGGCACGCTTTCGCGATCTCGGGACAAGCGTTACCGGGCGACACGCTTTGCGACCATTGTTGGAGCCACGGTCAATTCCCTGCTTGCGGTCACCCAGATCGTCAGCGGTTGGCTGTTCCAGTCGCAGGCGCTGATCGCGGATGGCGTGCATACGCTGTCGGATCTGGTCAGCGACGGAGTGGTGCTGTTCGCCGCGGGCAAGGCCTCGGCATCGCCGGACCAGGATCACCCCTACGGTCACGGCCGGATCGAAACCCTGGCCACGGTCGTTGTCGGTGTGCTGCTGGCGTTGGCCGCGCTTGGCATCGCTTGGAGTGCGGGGCAGCGTCTGCTCGCCTGGGAAACACTGACCGGTCCGGCGGTGCCGGCGTTGGCTTTCGCGGTGCTGACACTGGTCGCCAAGGAGGGGCTGTACCAGTACACGGTACGGGTCGCACGCAGGATCGAATCACCGCTGCTGCAGGCCAATGCCTGGCACCATCGGTCGGATGCGATCTCGTCGCTGGTGGTTCTGGTGGGCATTGGTGGGGCACTCGCTGGTTGGCCGTGGCTGGATCCGGTGGCTGCAATCGTCGTCGCCGCCTTCATCCTGCACATGGCCTGGCGGCTCATTTTCAACAGTGCCGCCGAACTCATCGACACCGCGCTGGAACCGCAACAGGTCGAGGCGATTCATAACGCCATTATTGCCGTGCCGGGAGTAAAGAGCGCGCACATGCTGCGGACTCGGAAACTGGGTAACGAAGCGGCCGCCGACGTGCATATACAGGTGGCACCGCGGATCTCGGTGTCGGAGGGGCACCAGATTGCGGATGAGGTTTACCGGGCGGTCATGTCCAGCATGTCGACGTTGCGCGACGTGACCGTGCATGTCGACCCCGAGAATGACGAGGAGCAGTTGCGAACCGTCGGTTTACCGCTCCGCCCCGAAGTTACGGAACATATCCGGGCCGCCTGGGCTGATCAGTCGGAACTTTCAGCCATCGAGCAGGTGGGCTTGCACTATCTGTCTGGCAAGGTGCATGTGACGGTCACATTGCGCCTGGATGATGAACCTGCTGGCTCGTATCTTAACCAGCGTGCGGTCGACCTTTCGGAGTTGGTCCGCCGCCATCCCGGCATGGAGGAGAAACTCGGAGAGGTCCTGATCCTGTATCGCGGACGCACCAGGAGCGTTCAATCCATGACGGATTCCGCCCGTTAATGGTGCATATTTGTTCATTTTCGGTGCAACGATCCGGTCCTGATGTCATCATGGGCCGAAATATGTGCAAGACGATGCTGGCACAAACCCTGCTTAGGAGCTTCATGTAGTCATGTGTGACCTCCTGCAGGGTCGCTCGGACCAACTCGCACTTTAAAGCCAACACGAAAGGAGAAATTCCATGTCTGCAGCCGACGTGCTGAAAATCATCAAGGAAAAGGAAGTGAAATTCATCGACTTCCGTTTCACCGACAGCAAGGGGAAGGAGCAGCACGTCACCGTGCCCGCCCATGAGATCGAGGAGGGAACTTTCGAGGATGGCAAGATGTTCGACGGCTCCTCGATTTCCGGCTGGAAAGGGATCAACGAGTCGGACATGATCCTGATGCCGGATGTCGAATCGGCGGTGCTTGACCCGTTCTTCGAGGACCTGACCATGAACCTGCGCTGCGACGTGGTCGAGCCCGCTACCATGCAGGGGTATGATCGCTGTCCGCGTTCGCTCGGCAAGCGTGCCGAGGCGTATCTGGCGTCCACCGGTATCGCCGACTCGGCGCTGTTCGGACCCGAAAACGAGTTCTTCGTCTTTGACGACGTGAAGTGGGGGACGGACCTTTCCGGCTCCTACTGCAAGGTCGATTCCAGCGAGGCATCGTGGAATTCCGAGCGCGTTTACGAGGACGGGAACATCGGACACCGCCCGACCGTGAAGGGCGGCTATTTCCCGGTGCCCCCGGTGGACAGCCTGCACGACATCCGTTCCACCATGTGCGAGGTCATGACGGAGATGGGCTTGCACACCGAGGTGCACCACCACGAGGTGGCGACCGCCGGCCAGTGCGAAATCGGTGTCGGCGCGGCCACACTCACGCGCAAGGCCGACGAGGTACAGATTCTCAAGTACGTGATCCAGAATGTTGCCCACGCCCATGGCAAGACCGCGACCTTCATGCCCAAGCCCATCGTTGGTGACAACGGGTCCGGTATGCACGTGCACATGTCGCTTTCGAAGGGCGGCAGCAACCTGTTCAGCGGGGACCTGTATGGTGGTCTTTCCGAGACGGCGCTCTATTATATCGGCGGGATCATCAAACATGCGCGCGCCCTGAACGCCTTCACCAACGCATCGACCAACAGTTACAAGCGTCTGGTCCCCGGCTTCGAGGCCCCGGTGATGCTGGCCTACTCAGCCCGCAATCGCTCCGCTTCGATCCGTATCCCGTTCGTGATGAGCCCGAAGGGTCGGCGCATCGAGGTCCGCTTCCCGGACTCCACCGCGAACCCCTATCTGGCCTTTGCGGCGATGCTGATGGCGGGTATTGATGGCATCCAGAACAAGATCCATCCCGGCGATGCAATGGACAAGAACCTCTATGACCTGCCGCCCGAAGAGGAAAAGAACATCCCTCAGGTTTGCCATGCGCTGGACCAGGCCCTGGCCGAACTGGACAAGGACCGCGCGTTCCTGACCGCCGGTGGGGTATTCACCGACGACATGATCGACGCCTATATCAGTTTGAAGATGGAGGAGGTCACCCGGATCCGCATGACCACGCATCCGGCCGAATTCGACATGTACTACAGCCTG